>NZ_JBHYKG010000014.1:8797-62642 GCF_042741245.1 Kitasatospora sp. NPDC058965 | reverse complement strand
GTCCGGGCCCCTCGCGCGTGCCGTGACGGCGTCAGCCCACGTGCACCCGGGGGCGGCGGGTGCGGTCCGGCTCGGCCTCGCGCAGCACCTCGCGGGTGACCGGGGCCACCTCGCCCTGGCCGAACAGGAAGAACCGCAGGAACTGGGCCAGCGGGTTGCCCTCGGTCCACTCGAAGTACAGGTGCGGCTGGCGGCCGGTCACGTCCCGCACGTGCAGGGCGAGCGCGGCCAGCGCGTTCGGCACGCTGGAGCTCTCCACCACCAGCACCCGGTAGCGGCCGTGCAGCACCTCGCCGCGCACCTGCAGCACGGCCTCGAAGTCGGACGGGTCGGTGACCTTGACCTCGACGAAGACCAGGTCGTCCTCGGTCGGGATGTCGTTGTCGGCCCGGATCTGCCGCTTCTTCTCCCGGTACTCCTCGTCCTCGCGCTTCTTCGGCTCCATGGCGATCAGCCGGATCGTGCGGTGCGAGGCGTCGCGCAGGAACCGCTCGGCGGTCTCGTCCAGCACCACGTCGGTCACCCGCAGCTCGAAGACGCGGGCCACCCGGGAGATCAGCGAGACCAGGATGATGGCGACGATGAAGCAGGCACCGATCTTCAGACCGTCGGAGCGCTCGATCGAGTTGACCACGGTGGTGTAGATGAAGACCACCGAGATCGTCGCGAAGGCCCAGAACCAGCCCTTCTCCTTGGCCTTGCGGGCCGCGATGGTCACCGCGATCGCCGCGGAGCTGATCAGCACCAGCACGCCGGTGGCGTAGGCGCCGCCCTGGGCGTCGACGTTGGCGTCGAAGATCCAGGTGATCAGGAACGAGACCAGGGTGAGCACGATCACCATCGGCCGCACGGCGCGGGCCCAGCTGGGCGCCATGCCGTAGCGCGGCAGGTAACGCGGCATCAGGTTGAGCAGCCCGGCCATCGCCGAGGCGCCGGCGAACCAGAGGATCGCGATGGTGGACAGGTCGTAGACGCTGCCGAAGGCGCCGCCCAGGTACTTGTGCGCCAGGAAGGCCAGCGCACGGCCGTTGGCCTGGCCGCCGGTCTTGAACTCGTCGGCCGGGATGAGCAGCGTGGTGATGAAGCTGGTGGCGATCAGGAAGATGCTCATGATGATCGCCGCGGTGGTGAGCAGCTTGCGGGCGCCGCGGATCCGGCCGACCGGGTTCTCCTCGGTCTCGCCCGGGTCGCCCTTGATGTGCGGCATCACGGCGACGCCGGTCTCGAAGCCGGACATGCCCAGCGCCAGCTTCGGGAAGGTGACCAGCGAGACACCGATCATCACGAAGATGTTGCCGTGCTGGACGGTCAGCGCGTGGGTCCAGTCGGTGATCACCTGGGGCGCGGTGAGCACGTGGTAGAGGCCGACCACGGTGACCACCACGTTGAGCGCCAGGTACAGGCCGACCAGCGCCACCGCCAGGCCGATCGCCTCGCTGAAGCCCTTGAGGAAGACGGCGCCGAGCAGCGCGACCAGCAGCAGCGTGATCAGCACCTGGTGGCCGCCCAGCACCGAGGTCAGGTGCGGGTTCTCCACCAGGTGCGCGCTGGCGTCGGCGGCCGACAGCGTGATGGTGATGATGAAGTCGGTCGCCGCGAAGCCGAGCAGGGCGAGCACGAAGAGCTTGCCCTTCCAGAACGACAGCAGCCGCTCCAGCATCGCGATGGAGCCCTCGCCGTGCGGGCTCTCCTTCGCCACCCGGCGGTAGACCGGCAGCGCGCCGAACAGGGTGACCAGCACCAGGACGATGGTGGCCAGCGGGGAGAGCAGGCCGGCGGCGAGCGCGGCGATGCCGGGCTGGTAGCCCAGGGTGGAGAAGTAGTCCAGACCGGTCAGGCACATCACCCGCCACCAGCGCTGGCCCTCGTGGCCGGGGGACTCGACGTGCGGGCCGGGGTGCTGCTTGGCCCTGTCCGCCAGGCCCTCCAGCAACCAGGCGCGCAGCCGGCTCCGTGCCGGGGGTTCCGTGCCGGATTCGGCCGGAGCTGCTTGGGCGACCACGGTGTGACTCCTGTCGGGATGCTCTGACGTGAAACGGCCGTCAAGAGGACGACCGGGTCAGATTATGCGACCACCATTCGAGGAACGCGCAGGCCGGTCCAGGTGTCAGGACAAGTCCGCCTGCATGGCGGCATCCCAGGTAGGAGGCCCCGGACGGGCCGTCCGGGGGTATTTCCGTCAAGGCCAATCTTGACGAATATTTAGCGTCCCCTGCGCCCGCCCGGCTCAAGATCGGCTCCGCCGCCCTCGGTGCGCCCGGCCGCCGGGCCCCGGGAGGGGCCCGCGGGGGACGGTCGGCTCCCGGCGCTCACGCCCGCCCGGCGTCCGCGTCCGGGCGTCCCTGCTGCTCCGACCAGGTGCCGTCCAGGGCGCGCTCGCGCAGCCAGGCGATCAGCTCCTCGACCCGCTCGTCCGCCGGGTCGACGTCGGTCAGGCCGGCCAGACCGATCAGGATGCAGCGGGCCAGCGAGGCGGCGGCGAGCACGTCGTGCTCGGCGGCCGTCTCGGACCAGCAGTGGTAGGTGGTGGCGAGCAGCACCGTGGCGGTCAGCACCGGGTCGTTCCGCAGCGACTCCTCGCACGCGCCGGCCTCCTGCGCCAACCGGGAGTCCAGGTGCGCGGCGGCCAGCTGCTGCAGTGCCCGCTCGGCGAACTCGGCCAGCACCAGGGCCAGCGGGGCCTCACCGTCGACCGGGCGGGTGAGGGTCACCAGCGCCTGCGCGTCGCGCTTCCAGGACGCCTCCATCGCGGCGACCGCTCGGAGGCACTGATCGGGCGTCATGAGGCGCACAGTACGCCGGTCGACGCCCGGTACGGGCGGGTACGGTCCAGGTGATCCGTTCGACGATCGCCCCGGTGTCCGCACACGCCCCCGCGTACGCCCTGTGCGCCCCCGGCGCGGGCCCGGGCTACGGGCGCAGCGCGTGCCCGCCGAACCCGGCGCCGCCGCAGACCGCCTGCCACCACTGGTCCAGCTCCTGCTGCCCCAGCGCCGACCAGTCCGGTGTCTGCTGCACCTGCGCCAGTCCCAGCCGGTGCCCGAGCTCCCGGGTCTTGCGGCCGACCTCGGACCGCTCCGCGGAGTACCCGGCCAGCGCCGTGGCCAGGTCCGGGGCGGAGCACAGCGCCCGCTCCAGCGCGCTGGCGTCCTGCAGGGCCTTGACGGCGCCGCTGCCGGTGTGCGGGCGGGCGATCGAGGCCGCGTCGCCCAGCAGCACCACCGGGCCGCGGCTGTACCGCTCCACCGCCAGGTCGTACATGGGCTGGACGAACCGGTCCGGCGTGCGGCGCACCACCTCCCCCCAGAACGGCGGCAGGCCCTGGTCCGCGATCTGCAGCAGCTGACGCTCCAGGCTCGGCGTCAGCACCCGCAGCGAGGCCGCCTCGGGGTCGTCGAAGCGCAGCTCGTCCGCCTGCTGCGGGACGGCGTAGAGCACCCAGTTGACCATCTGGCCGCGACCGCCGGGCCCGGGGGTGCGGTAGGCGACCACGTGCCCGCCGGCGAAGCAGACGGTCACCGCCTCGTGCTCCGGGAAGGCCTCGCTCCAGTCGGGCAGGTCCGCCACCGCCAGCGAGCCGCGCCAGGCCAGGTAGCCGCCGTACTCGGCGCGGTCGGCCGGGTCCACCGCGCCCCGCACCACCGAGCGGTAGCCGTCGGCGCCGACCACCAGGTCGAACCGGTGCTCGCCGCCGTCGGCCAGCCGCACCACCGCACCGTCCCCCTCGGCGCGCACCCCGGCCACGGCGGCCTCGGTGCGGTACTCGACCTGCGCGGGGATCCGGTCGCGCAGCTCGCGCCAGAGGCTGCCCCAGTTGTAGGTGCGGAAGCCGAACGGCTGCTGCGCGAACCGGCGGCCGCCGAACCGCTCGCCGTCCCGGTCGATCCAGATCCGGCGCTCGATCCGCACCCAGGGCATCGCCTCGTCCAGGTAGCCGCGCTCGGCCAGTTCGGCGTACCGGTCGGCGTGCAGGGCCAGGCCCACGCCGCGGTCCTGCAGGTCCTGGGCGGCCCGCTCGAAGACCACCACCTCGTCGGCGCCCGCCCGGGTCACCGCCAGCGCTCCCGCGCAGCCCGCGATGCTGCCGCCGACCACTGCCACTCGTCCCAACCGCACGGATGCGTTCCCCTCGATCGCCCTGCCGACCGGTCGAGTATGGACGAACGATGATCAACCGGTCCAGAGTGGCCGACCGGTCACGCCGACCCGTCGTCGGGCCGGGTGAGTCCGTGACGCTCCGCCAGCACCCCGCCCTGGAACCGGCTCTCCGCGCCGAGCGCGAGCAGGGCCTCGGCGATGTGCCGCCGGCAGGTGCGCAGCGACATGCCGAGCCGGCGGGCGATCACCTCGTCCTTGACCCCCTCGGCCAGCATCCCCACCAGGGCCCGGCGCAGGCTGTCCCCCACCTCCCGGTAGGCGGCCTCGGTGCTGCCGCGGAACGGGGTGGCGGTGGCCCAGAGCTGGTCGAACACCCGGCACAGGTAGGCCACGATGTCCGGATCCCGCACCAGCACCGCGCCGTCGCCCGAGCCGTCCTCCTGACGGGCCGGCAGGAATGCCACCGCGCGGTCGAAGACCACCGCGCGGTCCGGGAGTTCGGCCGCGGTGCGGTACTCGGCGCCGGCCCCGGTGAGGGTCTCCACGTAGCCCTGGGTGGCCAGGTTGGCCCGGGCCGAGTGCTGGTAGAGGGTGCGCATCCGCACGCCGCGGCCGAGCATCGCCAGGTCCCGGCTGACCGCCTCGGCCAGCCGGGTCGGCTGCCGGCCGCCGCCGGGTTGGATGGTGAACACCTCCTCGCGGCAGCGGGCCGCCTCCTCGGTGAGCATGGCGGAGACCGTGGGCAGGTCGGGCAGCCGGTCGCCGCCGGCCAGCCGGCCGCGTTCGCGCAGCGAGCTGCGGTAACGGGGCATCAGCGCCTGCAGTTCGTCGCGCACGGTCTGGGCGTGCCGGCTGGCGTCGGCGATCCGGGCCTCCAGCGGGGCCAGTGCCTCGGCCGCGGCCGCCTCGGGGCTGGTCGGGATCAGCAGGTCGGGCCGGCCGGGCGCCGGCCGGAGCAGACGCAGCGTCAGGAGCACGTCGGCGGCCCGCGCCAGCTCGGCACCGGTCGGCTCCCCGAGGCCCGGCAGCGCGACGGGCCGGCCCAGGTCCAGTGCGCCGTGGGCCAGCACGTGGTCGAAGAGTGTGAGTGCCGTCTCATCGAGCATCGGCAACTGCTCGAAGTCTGTCCCGTCTTGCACGTTTCAACCCCTTTTGCGACCCCCGCACTTCACTGCCATGCACGCTATTGCCACTGATCGCCGCTGGACCAACGCCACCCCGACAAGGTGGACTAGGGCTCCGGACGGCGTGTCAGCCACCGGCGTCCGGATTCCGGGCAGGCCCGCACGCCGCCCGTGTTCGTCCGATCCGCATCGAACCCTGGAGACGGCCCGTGGCCACCTTCCTGCGTCGCGGCACCCTGCTGCTGCTCGCTGCCACCGCCCTGCTCGCGCTCCCGACCGCCACCGTCGTCGCGCACCAGCCGCAGCACGCGGTGGTGGCCGACCACGACACCAGCTGGGGCGACCAGTACAAGCCCAAGCCCACCTTCTACTGACCGCCCACTCCCCCACCCCTCAGGAGGAGCAGATGCGCCACGCAGCCCCGGCCGACGAGAACAGCTGGCCCGCGGTCCCGCGCTGACCGCCACGCGAACGACTGCGCCCCGGACCGCGAGCAGCGGGGTCCGGGGCGCCGGTGTATCCGGGCTTCACCCGTGCGGGTAACAGACTGCGGGGAGCGGCACGGGTTCGGCTATCGTCGGAGACACCGAAGGAGGACCGTCGATGACAGCACTCTCCGATCATGCAGAAGTGGCACCGGGCGAGTTCGAGGAGTTCGCGCTGATAGCGGGACGCCTCGCCATGGGCATCCGGTTCGAACTCGTTGACGGCAGGGTGGGGGTCAAGCACGTGGCCGACGGTGACCACGGACGCATCATCCAGTGGCTGCTGCGCATCTGCATCCAGGCACGACCCGAGTTGTTCCTGCACTCGCAGGGACTGCGGATCCAGCCCTACCGCGGCGGCTTCGCCATCCCCGACGGTTCCCTCGCCCCGGCGGACGCCTTCGTCGGGCAGGGCGAATGGGCCGATCCCGACCAGGTCCTGTTGGTCGTCGAGGTCACCTCCTACGACACTGACACGAATCTGCGCGACCGCGTCGACAAGCCCCGCGCGTACGCCGAGACCGGGATCCCCGTCTACCTCCTGATCGACCGTGACAGCGGCGAGGTGAAGGTCCACAGCGAGCCCGACGGCACCCGTTACGGCCGGGTCCTCAGCGTTCCCTTCGGCAAGACCGTCGCCCTGCCCTCCCCGGTGGACATCACGCTGGACACCGAGCCGCTCCAGGCGTGGGTGCGCTGAGCCCGCTCAGAAGACCCGGGCCAGCCGGTCCAGGCCTTCGGCGATCTCCGCCGGGGTGTGGGTGGTGAAGGCCATCCGCAGCGCGCCCGGGTCGGCCGGGCCGGCGAAGAACGGGGCGCCGGGGACGTAGGCCACGTCCTGGGCGACCGCGGCCCGCAGCAGCTCGGACGCGTCGTACCCGGCCGGGAGCCGGACCCAGACGAACATGCCGCCCTCGGGGTTGTTCCACCGGCTCTCCGCCGGCAGCGCGGCGGCCAGGCCGCCCACCAGGGCGTCGCGGCGGGACCGGTAGGCCTCGGTGACCTTCGCCAGGTGGGCGCCCAGGTCGTTGTCGGCCAGGTACCGCGCGGCGGCGGCCTGGTCCACGGTCGCGGTGTGCAGGTCGGCCGCCTGCTTGGCGACCACGCAGGCCCGCAGCAGCCCGGCCGGCGCGCGCAGCCAGCCCAGCCGCATCCCGGGCGCGAGCACCTTGGAGAAGCTGCCCAGCAGCACCGTCCGGTCGGCCGCCTCGGGGTAGCTGGACAGCCAGGGCTGCGGCTCGCCCTCGAACCGCAGCTCGCCGTACGGGTCGTCCTCGACCAGCCACACCCCGTGCTGCGCCGCCACCTCGACCAGCGCCGAGCGGCGCTCGGCCGGCAGCGTGCGGCCGGTGGGGTTCTGGAAGTTGGGGACCAGGTAGAGGAGCTTGGGCCGCTCGGTGCGGACCAGCTCGGCCACCGCCTCCGGGTCCACCCCGTGCTCGTCGCCGGGCACCGGGACCACCCGGGCGCCGGCGAACTTGAAGCACTGCAGCGCGGCCAGGTAGCTGGGGTCCTCCACCAGCACGGTGTCACCCGGCTCCAGCAGCGCGGTGGCGAGCAGGCCCAGCCCCTGCTGCGAGCCGGTGGTGACGACCAGGTCGGCGGCCGCGGTGGGCAGCCCGCGCCCGGTGTACCGGGCGGCGATCGCGGCGCGCAGGTCCGGGTCGCCCTCGGTGACCGAGTACTGCAGCACCTGCGCGGGCCGCTCGGCGAGCACCGCGTCGTACGCCGCCCGCAGGCCGGCCGCGTCGAACAGCTCGGGCGCCGGCAGCCCGCCGGCGAACGAGATCACCTCGGGGCGCGCGGTGAGCGCGAGGATCTCGCGGACCGGCGAGGCGTCGACCTGCACGGCTCGAGCGGCCAGGGGCGGGACGTCGGCACGGGTCATCATGCCGTCAGCGTACGGATCCTGACCACATGCCGGAAGGGCCTCTCAGCATGTGATCAAGCCGTGCGGACCGCGCCGCCGGCCGCGGCCGACCGGACCCGGGCCGCTCAGTAGATCAGGTAGGCCGGCCGGTGCCCCTCGTCCTGGATCTCGCCCACCGCCTGCGCCTTCAGCCGGTGCGAGAGGTCGTCCAGCGCCCGCCAGGCCGCCACCTCCTCGCCGATCCGGGCCAACGGCCGGTCCTCGGTGCTGCGGGTGGCCTCGCCGTGGCCGGTCAGTCGCGGTGCCCGGTCGCCGACCAGTCGGGCGTCACAGAGCGTGTTCACGCCGTCCTCCTCGAAGGACAGCTGGACATCCCATTGGTTCTGCATGGCGCGCCTCCTACTCTCCCCCAGCCTGAACCCGCCCGGGCCCGGGTGCAAGCCTTGCCCTGCGGGCCCGGGCCGGACAGGATTTGACGGACCGTCCGACCGCGAAGGAGTCCGCCGTGCCGATCCTGCCGGAGCCCCCGGAGCTGCCGGAGGTCAGCGACCTCCCGGACGTCACCGACCTGCCCGTGCCGGGCGGGCTCCCCGACATCCCGGACCTGCCGGACGCCCCACGGCTGCCGGAGTTCGAGCACCTCCCCGACGACCCCGACCTCCCCGTGGCCCCACGGCTGCCCGAGTTCGAGCACCTCCCCGACCATCCCGACCTCCCCGACGTCCCACAGCTGCCGGAGTTCGAGCACCTCCCCGACAACCCCGGGCTCCCCGACGCCCCGCAGCTGCCCGAGTTCGAGCACCTCCCCGACGACCCCGGGCTGCCGGACGCCCCACGGCTGCCCGAGTTCGAGCACCTCCCCGACGACCCCGACCTCCCCGACGCCCCGCAGCTGCCGGACGCCCCGGAGCTGCCGCGATGATGCCCGAACTCCGCACCGCCCGCCTGCGGCTGCGCCAGTGGCACGACGCCGACCTGGACCGGCTCGCCGCACTCGACGCCGATCCGGAGGTGATGCGCTACATCGCCGACGGGACCACCCACACCCGGGAGCAGACCGCCGAGTCGCTGCTCCGGATCCGCACCGGCTGGGCCGAGCGCGGCTTCGGCCTGTTCGCCGTCGAGCTGCTCGACAGCGGGCGGTTCGCGGGCTGGGTCGGCCTGAACGTGCCCCGCTTCCTGCCCGAGATCCTGCCCGCGGTGGAGATCGGCTGGCGGCTGCGCCGGGACTGCTGGGGCCACGGCTACGCCACCGAGGGCGCCCGCGCCGTGCTCGACTTCGGCTTCGAAACGGTGGGCCTGGAGCGGATCGTGAGCATCCACCAGCTGCCCAACACCGCCTCGGCCCGGGTCATGGCCAAGCTCGGCATGGTGCCCGAGCGCCGCACCACGGTGCCGGGCGGCCGCCCGGTGCAGGTCACCGAGCTGACCCGGCAGGCCTACCGGGAGCTGCGCGCGGCCGCGCCCTGAGCCCGCAGCGCGGCCCGCTCGCGGACCCTGGCCACGGCCGGTCCGTCCGCGAAGGCCGCGGCCACCTGCAGCAGCCAGGCCGCCTCGGCCGCCACCGTGCCGGGGACCGGTTGGGGTGCCCAGCCGGCCCCCGGGTCGCCGCCCGACCGGGTCCCGGCCCGCCGGGTCTCCAGCGCGGCCGCCAGCAGCGCCGCCTCCACCACCGCACCGAGCGGAGCCGGCCGGCGCACCCGCCGCCGCCCGACCGGCGACTCCCGCACCGCCGCCACCACCCACTGCGGCGCCTCGGCCGGCAGGTGGGCGCGCAGCGCGAGTTGGCCGTCCCGGATCTCGATGATCCGCCGGTAGAGCGCGAACTCCGCGTGCCGCAGCGGCACCCTGCCCCGGACCGGACCGGGTTCGGGTCCGTCGGCCAGCAGCGCGATCCCGGGCACCGCGCTGCGCAGCGCGGACCAGAGCGGCTCCAGCGCCCGGTGCCGGCGCCGGGCCCGGCAGCGCCGCAGCGGGCCGGCCAGCCGCACCGTCCAGCGCGCCCGGCCCCAGACCGTGGCACTGGCCCCGATCACCGTCAGCGCGGCGCAGGCGGCGCCGAGCACGATGGACGGGGTGTCCTCGCCGCCGCCCTGCCGACCGTCGGCCAGGATCCCCGCGATGTCGTCCACCGTCCACAGGCTCCACACCACGCCGAGCGCGGCGGCCGCGCGCATCAGCCGCAGACCGGTGCGCAGCAGCCCCGGTCCGGCCCGCCGGGTCCGCCGGCCGAGCACCGACACCAGCACCCACAGGCAGCCGACCGCATAGCCGGCGAACAGCGTGTCGTACCCGGCCAGCAGCCAGCGCCCGCTGCCGCTCACCACCAACTCGTCGCCCCGGGAGGCGATGTGCGCGGCCCCCAGCAGGAGCGCCATGGTCACCGGCACGGCCGGCGCGGCCACCTGGTGCAGCCGGATCCGCCCGCGCAGCCGCCGCGCTCCCGCCGCCCCCGTGTCCCGGGCCTCCAGCGCCAGTCCGATCAGCACCAGCAGGCTCTCCGCGCCCGTGCGCAACGCGTCGGTGAGCAGGATCTCCGGCTGTTCGCCCAGCCCCAGCGTGGTCAGCCGGGTCAGCGAGGCCGGGGCGAGGGCGGCCAGCGCCGCCCCCATGCAGACCAGGAAGCCCGCCACGTAGCGCTGCACCGCGTCCTGCGGGTGCAGGCGCAGCGCGGCCAGCCGACGGCCGGCGAAGAAGAGGCAGAGCCCGCCGGACAGGTAGGCCGCCAGGTCGCTGCTGCCGAGCTCAACCACGTGGCGACCCGGCCGTGCTCTCCCCGGGAAGGCCGAACACCGAGTCCACCCAGGTGTGCTGACGGTCCGTCGGTGGTCCGGGCACGGCCGCCTGCTGGGCCCGGTGCAGGATCATCGAGGCGAGCAACTCGGCCTCCTGTTCCTGCGGTTCGCTGTACACGGTGCGGCCGAGCACCCGGGCCACCAGCGCGGGCGACAGGTTGGGCAGCAGGGTGCGCGCGGCCGTCGCGGCCGTCGGCGCGCTCTCGTGGTGGCCGCAGATCAGGTGCGCGGCCTCGTGCAGCAGGATGTGCTGCTGGTGCAGGGCGGTGGTGTCCGCCGCGTACACGATGCAGTCGGCGGTGTCCGTGGTCACCAGCAGGCCGCACGGCAGGTGCGGTCGGCCGGTCACCGGCACCAGGTCGATCGGCCGGCCGCGCTGCTCGGCCAGCGCCGCGATGAACCGCGCGGCGTCGAACGGGACGGGCAGTTCGAGGGCGTCGGCCACCTGTCGGCAGCGTTGCCAGAGCCGCCGGTGCTCTCCGCGCCGTGCCAAGCCGATCCGCACCGCAGCCCCTCCCTGCTGACGCCCGCTGCCCGCGTGCCACTGCCCGGGTCCGGGTGCCGCCGCCCCGCGGGGCGCCACCCGCTGCCGCTACTTCGCGCTGCCCTCACGCCGCGCGATCACGTCGATCAGGTCGCTGATCGTGCCCACCCCCTCCGGCGAGAGGTTGACCGCGCGCAGTGCCACGCTGCGCACCCCGGCGTCCCGCAGCGCACCGAGCAGCTCCAGCTCCTGCGCGATGGCGGCGCCCTGCTCGTCGTCGAAGAAGTAGGCCACCGGCACCTGGAAGAACTGGGCCAGTGCCTCCAGGTGCCGCTTGGTCGGGTTGTCGCGCCGGCCGGTGCGCAACTGCCAGAGGTAGGTGGCCGAGAAGGTCTCCCCGGTGGCCTCCCGACAGGCCTTGGCGACTTCCTCGTGGCTGTACTGCTCGCGGTTGGGGCGGCGGACGACCTGGAACAGGCCGTCGATCTTCTCGGCCAGCGTCGTCGTCCCGCACGCCTCGGCGCCGGCCCGGCCGACGGCCTCTGGTTCGGTCATCCCATACCTCCCGCTCCGCACCCGTGCCACTCCAGCACGCGCGGACGCAGCAATCGATGCCGTTCATGCTAGTTCAGCCGGTGACTCGCTGTCAGCGTCGCGGCCCTTGCCAGCAGCGCAGTATCGGAGTTTCATGACCGTTACGGGGTGATCTGCGCCGATTGCCCGACCGGCCGCCACCCCGACCCAGGGAGCGTCGCCATGATCACCGAACAGGCCGTGGAACATGTCGAGTTCACCTGCGGACACTGCTGGCACCGGTGGACCGCGGACTATGACGTCCAGCACTACCGCGACGAGGACGGTGCCGACTGGGAGGCCTTCTCCCACCACGGCGTCCCGTCGGCCTCGCCCTACTCGACGGCCGGGGCCCCGGCCTGCCCGCAGTGCCACCGGCACTGGGTCGGCCACCTGACCGGCCGGCACCTGCTCCCGCTGCCCACGGACGCGACCCGTCCGAGCACCGCCCACCCGGGCGCCTGACCGGGCCGCCGACCCGCGCCGGACCCCGACGCGCTGCGCCAACTCCTCTTCCGCCACCAGCAGTTGAACCTGCTCCGGGCCCGCCTGCGCGGCCCGCCGGGCCCAGGTCGTGGTCTGCCGCGGGGCGGCACCGGTCGGCGGCGACGGTCCGGATCACGCTCACCACCCGCGGGGGCGGTCGGTACCGGGTCGGTCACCCTGAGTCCGGTCCCGCGGTCCTCGCCGACCTGCCGGAACGCCGCGGGGCCTACGGCACCACGGTGACCGGCCAGCGCCCGGCCCGCACCAGCCGGACCGCCAGCGAGCCGACCAACCGGTGCCCGAGCCGCTCGGAGGCGCCCACCAGCACGGCGTCGGCCCGCACCTCGTCCGCCAACCGGGTGATCTCGGTGTAGGGATCTCCGTTCCGGTGCACGAACGTCGCGCTCAGCCCGCGTTCCACCACCGCCCGCTCCAGTGCCGTCCGCAGCTCCTCGGCCACCTCCTCGGTCCCCTCGCGCAGCGCCACCGCCGCCTCCGGGCTGGTGCCGGCCAGCGCGCCGACCGCCGCCACGTAGACCACGATCAGCCGGCTCCCCTGCCGCCGCGCCAGCCCGGCCGCGTACGCCGCGGCACGCATCGAGGTGACCGTGCCGTCCACCCCCACCACGATCGTGCTGGGCCCGTCCGTACCGAGCTCGAACTCCACCGGTGCCGTCATGCGGGCAGTATCCGCCCAACGCCGGCAACCGGGGCGCGCGGCCCGCCCGGGCCCGTTCCGAAAAGACCCGTCGGACGGGCCCGTGGGAAAATGGCCGGGCAGGACACGCACCTCAGAACGGGTGGCGGCCAATGGACGCAGTCGAGCGAGAGCCTGGCAGCGGTGCCCCCGACCGTCGCCCCGCGACGGACGGGGATCCGGCCCGCGTCGACAGCCCGCTGGTGATCCCGATCGCCACCGCGCTGATCCAGGGGGACGGCCGGATCCTGCACTGGAGCCCGGACGCCGAGGCGCTGCTCGGGTACACCGCCGCCGAGGCGGTCGGCGCCCCCGCCGCCCAACTGCTGGCCACGGAGGACCAGCGCCCCGAGGTGCTGGCCCTCTTCGAGCAGATCCTCTCGGGCCACCACTGGGCCGGCGTCTTCCCGGTGCTCCACCGCGAGGGCCACTTCGTGAACCTGGAGTTCCGCACCCACCCGGTGGCCGGCCCCGGCGGCGTGCCGCTGGTGCTCGCGGTGGCCTCCGACGTCACGGTGCTGCGCCGGATCCAGGCCGACCTCGCGGTGCTCGACGGCTTCTTCACCCAGTCGCCGGTGGGCATGGCGGTGTACGACGACGACCTGCGCTTCGTGCGGCTCAACGAGGCCCTGGCCCGGGTCAACGGCGTCTCGGTGGCCGAGCACCTGGGCCGGCGGATCTCCGACATCCTGCCCGGGATCAACGGCAGCGAGATCGAGGCGGTGATGCGGCACGTGCTGGCCACCGGCGAGCCGGTGCTGGACGCCCGCTCGCACGGCCGCACCCCGGGCGACCCGGGCCACGACCACGCCTGGTCCGCCTCCTACTTCCGGCTGGAGGACCCGCCGGGCGAGGTGCACGGGGTCAGCTCGACCATCGTGGACGTCACCGACCGGTTCCGCGCCGAGTCCGCCGCCGCCCGCGCCCAGGAGCGGCTGTCCCTGCTGGTGGACGCCACCGCCTCGATCGGCACCACGCTGGACCTGCACACCACCGCCCGCGAGCTGGCCGACGCGATGGTCCCCCGGGTCGCCGACCTGAGCGGCGTCTTCGCGCTGGACCGCCTGGTCAGCGGCGTCCCCGACGACGGCCGGATGCGGGTGCGCCGACTCGCCCTGGCCGCCTCCGACCCGAGCTACCCGGTCGGCGTGCTGCCGGTGGACGCGGTCTACGAGATCCAGCCCGACTCCCCCTACGCGCGCGCCATGACCAGCGGCCGCACCGTGGTCGTCCCGTCCTGGCAACTGCCGCCGCTGACCACCGGACTGGACATGGTGTCGCTGCGCGAGTACCTGGGCCGGCGCTCCCGCTCGGTGCGGATCACCCCGTTGGTGGCCCGCGGCGCGGTGCTCGGCATGGTGGTCTACTCGCGCCGCGGCGAGCGGGAGTCCTTCGCCGAGGCCGACATCACGCTGGGCGACGAGCTGGCCTCGCGGGCCGCGGTCGCCATCGACAACGCCCGGCTGTACACCCTGGAGCGGGCCGCCGCCGAGGACCGGCGCAAGGCGCTGGACGAGGCGCACGCGGCGACCGGGCGGCTGGCCCTGCTCAACGAGGCCGGCGGGCGGATCGGCACCACGCTCGACCTGCCGCGCACCGCCGAGGAGTTGGTGGAGGTGGTGATACCCCGGTTCGCCGACTTCGTCACCGTGGACCTGCTGGAGGCGGTGCTGACCGGCGAGGGCACGCCGGTGGTGCCGGCCTTCGGCCCGGCGATGCTGCGGGCGGTGGCGGTCGGCGAGATCGACGCCAACGGGGTGCGCGCCCCCGGCGGCCAACTCACCGGCGCCGCCGACCCGGTGGGCGGGGTGTCGGAGTCCGCGGCGCTCTACGCGCAGAGCCTGCGCAGCGGCCGGTCGATCCTGGTGGCCGAGGTGGACGAGGAGAACCTGGCCACCATCGTGGCCTCCCCGGACCGGATCCAGCCCGCGCTGGAGTCCGGCATCCACTCGTACCTGATGGTCCCGCTGGTGGCCCGCGGCCGGGTGCTGGGCGGCGCCGAGTTCATGCGGATGCGCAACCCCGAGGCGTTCAACGCCGCCGACGTGGCGCTCGGCGAGGAGTTGGCCGCGCGGGCCGCGGTCTGCATGGACAACGCCCGGCTCTACCGCCGCGAGCGGGACACCGCGCTGACCCTGCAGCGCAGCCTGCTGCCGCAGCACGTGCACCACCCGCCCGGGTTGGAGATCGCCTACCGCTACCTGCCGGCCAGCCTGCTCAGCGAGGTGGGCGGGGACTGGTTCGACGTGGTGCCGCTGCCCTGCGGCCGGGTCGCGCTGGTGGTCGGCGACGTCACCGGCCACGGCCTGCGGGCCGCCGCCATGATGGGCCAACTGCGGACCGTGGCACGGACGCTGATCACCCTGGACATGGATCCGGCCCGGGTGCTGCGCCGGTTGGACGAGGCCGCCACGATGGCCGCCGAAGGCGCCGCCGAGGGCCAGTACGCCACCTGCGTCGTGCTGGTGCTGGACCCGGTGGACCTGCTCTGCACCGCCGCCTGCGCCGGGCACGTGCCGCCGTTGGTCACCGCGCCCGACGGCACCCTGACCGTGCTCGACCTGCCGCCGGGCGCACCGCTCGGCGTGGGCGGCGTGCCCTTCGAGTCGGTGGAGTTCCGGCTGCCGCCGGAGGGCCTGGTGGTGCTCTGCACGGACGGCCTGGTGGAGCGGCGCGACCGGGACCTGGACGACGGGCTGGAGACGCTGCGCGCCACCGTGGCCGAGCAGCGCGGCGACCTGGAGCACTCCTGCGACGCGGTGCTGGCCTCGCTGGTCACCGGCACCCGGGAGGACGACATCGCGGTGATCATGGCCCGGGCCCGGCGGATCGGGCCGGACCGGATCGCCACCCTGGCGCTGACCGGCGACCGCGCGCTGGTCGGCCGCGCCCGCCGGTTCGTCCGGCACACCCTGGACGGCTGGGGGCTGGCCACCCTGGTGGACCAGGCGGAGCTGCTCACCAGCGAGCTGGTCACCAACGCCCTGGTGCACGCCGGCGCCCCCACCCAGCTGCGGCTGTTCCGCAACCAGGCGCTCACCGTGGAGGTCTCGGACGTCGACGGCCACGCGCCCCGGCTGCGCCGGGCCCTGGAGGACGACGAGGGCGGGCGCGGCATGCACCTGGTCAACGAGATGGCCCACCGCTGGGGCAGCCGCGCCACCCCGCGCGGCAAGCTGGTCTGGTTCGAACTGGAGCTGCCGCTCGGGTCGGCGGACTGAACCCGGCCCGACGGTGCGTCACCAGCCCTGCGGCGAACCGGTCAGCCGCTCGCGCAGCTCGCGCTTGAGCAGCTTGCCCGAGGCGTTCTTCGGCAGCTCGGTGGCGAAGTGCACCGCCTTCGGCGTCTTGTGCGCGGGCAGCCGCTCCCGGGCCCAGCCGATCAGCTCCGCCGCCGCCACCGGCGCGCGGGTCACCACCACCGCGGTCACCGCCTCGATCCAGTGCGGGTCGGGCAGTCCGATCACCGCGGCCTCGGCCACCGCCGGGTGCCCGTACAGCACGTCCTCCACCTCGCGCGAGGCGACCAGCACCCCGCCCGTGTTGATCACGTCCTTCAGCCGGTCGACCACGTACACGTAGCCCTCGGCGTCGCGCCGGACCAGGTCGCCGGAGTGGAACCACTCCCCGTCGAAGGCAGCCGCCGTCTCCTCCGGCTTGTCCCAGTACCCGGTGCAAAGCTGCGGCGAGCGGTAGAGGATCTCGCCCACCTCGCCGGGCGCCACCTCCGCCCCGTCCTGGTCCACCACCCTGGCCTCGACGAACAGCACGGTGCGCCCGGCCGAGGTGGGGCGCTCGGCGTGCTCGTCCGGTCGCAGCACCGTGGTGAGCGGACCGATCTCGGACTGCCCGAACGCGTTGTAGAACCCGGTCGCGGGCAGCGCCGCCCGCAACCGCTCCAGCACCGGCCCGGGCATGATCGAGGCGCCGTAGTACGCCTTGGTCAGCGCGCCGAGGTCGGCGCGGCGGAACTCGGGGTGCGCCTCGATCGCCGTCCACACGGTGGGCGGCGCGAAGAAGCTGGTCAGCCGCCCCGCCGCGAGCCGGGCCAGCAGGTCGCCCGGCTCCGGCACCTGCACCAGGTGGTTCTCCGCGCCGAGCAGCAGGTAGGGCAGCAGGAAGACGTGCAGCTGGCCCGAGTGGTAGAGCGGCAGCGCGTGCAGCGGCCGGTCCCGCTCGGTCAGGTCGAGCGCGACGATCGCCGACAGGTACTCGTGCAGCAGCGCCCGGTGGGTCATCATCGCCCCCTTGGGCGCGGCGGTGGTGCCCGAGGTGTAGAGCAGCTGGACCAGATCCGTGTCACGGACCGTCACCGACAGCTCGGGCACCGGCCCGTGGTCCGCGTCCGCCAGCAGCTCGGCGAAGTCGGCCGCCGGCAGCGGGGCCGCGGCGGCGGCCGACTCGGCGTACTCGGCGTCGTGCACCAGCAGCGCGCTGCCGGACTGCTCGGTGAAGTAGCGCAGTTCGGCGGCGGTGGCGTTGTGGTTGACCGGCACGTGGACCAGCCCGGCCCGGCCGCAGGCCAGGAAGAGCAGCAGGTAGGCGTCCGAGTTGCGGCCCAGCGCGGCCACCCGGTCGCCCGGGCGCAGGCCGCGCTCCAGCAGGCGGCCGGCCAGCCGGGTGGTGGCCTCGTCGAGCGCGCGGTAGCTCCAGGCGCGGTCGGCGAAGTGCAGCGCGGTCCGGTCGGGGGTGCGGGCGGCGCTGCGCCGGAGCGCGTCGGGGATGGTGCTGGCGTGGTGGAGGTCCATGGGGTGCGTATATCCCCTGGGCCGAACGGTTATGTTGCGATCTTGCCAAGACTCCCGCGGCGTGGTGGCCCGCAACACTCGCCGTGATCTGCAATTGTCCGGCTATCGAACAGTCATATCCACTCAGTGCCATTCATTCTGGCTGTTGACCCCTTGTGGCCGGGGGCAGCGGCGCGATGGAATGCGTGGGCTTGTCGGGACGGGCGTTCCTGCAGACACGCGTGCGTCCGACCCCTGTACGCGCGTGCGGGAAGCGCCCCCTGACGTCTCATCAGACGAAGGGATGTTCATGATCGGCTGGCGCAACCCGCGCACAACGCAGCTCGCAGCCGCCACGCTCACTGCCGCCTCCCTGGTGCTCTCCTTCGGGACCAGCGCCAGCGGCGCCCCGGTCGCCCCCGCTCCGAACGCCCAGGCGGCGTCGGAGAGCGGAGCTCCGGCTCCGGTGATCGTGGTCCTCAAGGACCAGCTCTCCAGCACCCCGGCCGACTCCGGCCACCTGGACGCCCGCCGCAAGGCGACCGGTCAGGCCCAGGCCCCGCTGCTCGCCAAGGTCCGGGCCAACGGCGGCACCGGGATCAAGACCTTCGTGGTCGGCAACGCCTTCTCGGCCACCGTGAGCCCCGCCCTGCGGGCCCAGCTCGCGGCCGACCCGGCCGTCGCCTCGGTGATCGCGGACGAGACCGTCAAGGTCTCCCCGCCGGCCGCCAAGCCCACCCCGGCGGACGCCGCCGGGACCGGCGCCGCCCCCGGGAAGGCCCCCGCCGCGCAGTCCGCCAAGCAGGGCGACACCCAGGACCCGAGCGCGGTCTGCCCGAGCGACCCGGCCAAGCCGCTGCTGGAGCCCGAGGCGCTGTACACCACGCACACCGAGAGCCGCCCCGGCGCGCCGGGCGCGCACGAGATCGCCGACGGCACCGGCGTCAAGGTCGCCTACATCGCGGACGGCCTGGACCCGAACAACCCGGACTTCGTCCGGGCGGACGGCTCGCACGCGGTCGTGGACTACCAGGACTTCTCCGGCCAGGGCTTCTTCGCCCCGTCCGGCGCCGCCGAGGCGTTCGGTGACGCCTCCGCGATGATCGCCCAGGGCCGGCAGAGCTACGACCTGTCGCAGTTCGTCAACCCGAGCCACCCGCTGCCGCCCGGCTGCACCATCCGGGTCGAGGGCATCGCGCCGGGCGCCTCGCTGGTCGCGCTCAAGGCCGGCGGCGACCTGTTCCCGAACTCGGCGATCCTGCAGTCGATCGACTACGCGGTCACGGTCGCGCACGTGGACGTGCTCAACGAGTCCTTCGGCTCCAACGTGACCCCGGACTCCGGCGCGCACGACACCATCTCGCTCTTCAACGACATGGCCGTCGACGCGGGCGTCACGGTGACCGTCTCCTCCGGCGACGCCGGGATCAACGGCACCATCGGCACCCCGTCCACCGACCCGAAGGTGATCTCCACCGGGGCCTCCACGGACAACCAGTCGTACGCCCAGACCGGGTACGCGGCGTTCGGGTTCTCCAACGGCAGCTGGGAGAACAGCCGGATCTCGGCGCTCTCCTCCGGCGGCATCACCCAGGCCGGCCGCACCGTCGACCTGGTCGCCCCCGGCGAGTCGGACTGGGCGCTCTGCTCGCCCGACACCTCGATCTACACCGAGTGCACCAACTACAACGGCAAGGGCACCGGCATCCAGCCCTTCGGCGGCACCAGCCAGTCGGCCCCGCTGACCGCCGGCGCGGCCGCCGTGGTGATCCAGGCCTACCGCGACGCGCACCACGGCCAGTCGCCCAGCCCCGAGCTGGTCAAGAAGTTCCTCACCGGCACCGCCGACGACCTCGGCCTGCCGGCCCAGGAGCAGGGCGCGGGCCTGCTGGACGTGCGCGCCGCCGCCGAGGCCGCCCGCGGCTACCAGAGCCCGTCGGCCGACAGCTCCACCGTGCAGGTGACGACCGGTCAGATCGACCTGACCGCGCAGCCCGGCTCGACCCGCACCGCCGACGTCACCGTGGTCAACACCAGCGACAAGCCGCAGACGGTCTCGGCCGCCACCCGCGACTTCGCCCCGCTGGCCGACGCGCAGCAGACGGTGCAGCTGAACTCCAGCACCGACCAGCAGTTCCCGTACGCCACCAACGGCGCGCCCTGGGTGGCGCACCAGGTGAAGTTCACCGTCCCGGCCGGCGCCGACCGCCTGGCGGCCACCATCGCCTGGCAGGGCAAGCCGCAGCAGGCCGGCAGCAGCACCGTCACCCCGGTGGTCCGGCTCACCCTGCTCGACCCGTCCGGCCGGTTCGAGACCAACACCCGTCCGCAGGGCGGCGCGGTCTCGCCGAACTGGGGCATCGTGGACGTCCCGCACCCCGCCGCGGGCGACTGGACGGCCGTGCTCTACACCCCCGCCGGCGCCAAGGGCTTCACCGGCCCGGTACTGCTGGACACCGCCACCCAGCGCGCGGTCCCGGCCGGCGCCGTCACCCCGCAGGTGGCGGACCTGGCGCCCGGTCAGTCCAAGACCCTCAAGGTCCGGCTGACCACCCCCGCCGCCGGCGGTGACGCCGCCGAGTCCGTGGTGGTGTCCAGCTCCAACGGCCGCACCACCACCGTCCCGGTCGTGCTGCGCAGCCTGGTCCCGGTCTCCGGCAACGAGGGCACCTTCACCGGCAGCGTCACGGGCGGCAACGGCCGCAGCTTCTCGCCGGCGCAGAGCTTCACCTGGGCCTTCGACGTCCCGGCCGGGCACCACGACGTCCGGGTCGGCCTGACCCTGGCCCAGGACCCGAACCTGGTCGCGCAGGGCGTGCTGATCAGCCCGAACGGCACCGTGGCCGACGCCGAGTCCAACGCGGTGCTGGACGCCTCCGGGAACATCACCAGCACCACCGCCGGGGTCTCCGCCACCGCCGTGGAGCCGGCCGCGGGCCGCTGGCGGTTCGTGCTCAACGTGTACAACCCGGTCTCCGGCGCCGAGCTCTGCCAGGACTTCACCGGTCGGATCGGCCTCGACCAGGACCAGGCCACCGCCCCCGGCCTGCCGAACTCGCCCTCGACCAAGCTGGCCGCGGGCAAGCCGGTCGCCGTCACGGTGAACTACACCAACAACACGGCCAGCGTGCAGCAGGTCCAGGCCGACGGGCGGCTCACCAAGCGGGTGAACCTGCCGCTGGTGCCGCTGGGCACCTCGGCCACCCTGGCGCTGCCGCTGACCACCAGCTCGCTGGTGCCCAACTTCCTGGTCCCGCCGGGCACCGACCAGCTGACCGGGGTGGCGGCCTCCACCACCAAGGCGCAGTTCGAGTTCAACGGCCCGACCGGCTCGCCCGACCTGTTCGGCGACCTGACGAAGGCCCAGGACGGCTCGACCATCTCCTCGGTGAAGGCGCCCGGCAGCGCCGCGCAGCCGCTGGAGCCGGGCTTCTGGAGCACCTACGTCCAGCAGATCGGCCCGTTCGACGCGGCGGGCGCCCCGGCCGGCAGCTCCACCATCACGGCCTCGGCGCACACCCTGGCCTTCGACCCGGCGCTGACCTCCAGCACCGGCGACCCGTTCGCGCTCGCCTACAACGCCTCGGCGCCGGCCACCTCGCCGGTGACGGTGCAGCCGGGCGGCTCCGGCGCGCTGACGGTGACCCTGACGCCGCAGGGCGCCAAGGGCAGCGTGGTGCACGGCGTGCTGTACCTGGTGACCACGCCGGGCGGCACGCAGCTGGCGAACAACGCGATGGCGGTCACCGGTTCGGTGCTGGCCGCGATCCCGTACAGCTACACGGTGGCCTGAGCCCCTCCGGCCCCGTCCGCGGCCGCTCCCCACTCCGGTGGGGAGCGGCCGCTCCCGTGTGTGGCACCCTTCCCGGGTGAACCATCGCAATCCCATCGGCGCGCACGTCCCCGTCGCGGGCCGCGGGCTGGTCGGCACCGGCCTCGCGTACAACGACAAGATCGGGGGCGAGGCGGTCCAGGTCTTCGTGGCGAACCCGCGGGGGTGGGCGACGCCGGCCGGCCGCCCCGACCAGGACGAGGCGTTCCGCGCGCAGTGCGCCGAGCGCGGCATCCCCGCCTACGTGCACGCGCCGTACCTGATCAACCCCGGCTCCCCGTCCGCCGCCACCCGCGCCTCCTCGGTCGTCTCGCTGCGCCACTCGCTGCAGCGGGCCCGGGCCATCGGCGCGCTCGGCGTCGTGGTCCACACCGGCTCGTCGATCACTCCGGACCGCCGCGCCGAGGCGATGGCCCAGGTCCGCGCCGACCTGCTCCCGCTGCTGCGGGAGCTCGACGACGACTCCCCCGCCCTGCTGCTGGAACCCACCGCGGGCCAGGGCGCCTCGCTCTGCTCCCGGATCGAGGACCTCGCCGAGTACTTCGACGCCCTCGACGCCCACCCCGCGCTCGGCGTCTGCCTCGACACCTGCCACGTCTTCGCGGCGGGCCACGACCTCGCCGCCCCCGACGGCATGTCCGCCGCCCTGGACACGCTGACCGCCACCGTCGGCCCCGGCCGGCTCGGCCTGATCCACGCCAACGACTCCAAGGACCTGGTCGGCGCCCACAAGGACCGCCACGCCAACATCGGCGACGGCCACATCGGCGCCACCCCCTTCGCCGCCCTCTTCACCCACCCGGCGACCGACGGCGTCCCCCTCGTCCTCGAAACCCCCGACCGCTCCGCCGCCCCGGGCTCCGGCCACCCCCAGGACGTGGCACGCCTGAAGGCCCTGCGCGCGGGCGGCCGACCCGCGCAGCGGCCGCCGCACTCGCCGGCCGACCGCTAGGGTCCGGTCCGGGGGCCGCCCGCCGCCGCGAGCCGCCGTGCTGCCTCGGCGAGTTCGCCCGGGTCCGCCGCCGCGCCGAAGTTCAACCGCCGGTAGGCCCCCGGGGGCTCGGCCGGGAAGAACGGGTGGCCCGGGTCGATCGAGACGCCGGCGGTCCGGGTGGCGTCGGCCAGGGCCGACTCGTCCAGGTGGGAGGGGAGTTGGACCCACAGGTGCAGGCCGCCGGCGGGGACGGTGGTGAGCGTCCAGTCGGGCAGGGTCCGGGACAGGGCGGCTGCCAGGGTGGTGCAGCGGTGCTGGAGGGCCGCGGCCAGGGCGCGCAGGTGGCGGTCCCAGGCGGGGGTGGACAGGAGCTCGACCGCGGCCTCCTGGAGCGGGCGCGCGATGAAGAAGTCGTCCACCCGGCGCATCCCCAGCAGGCGGCGCATCACGGGGCCGCGGGCGGTCACGGCGCCGATCCGCAGACTCGGTGACGCGGGCTTGGTGAGCGAGGTCAGGTGGATGACCGTGCCGTCACGGTCGTCGGCGACCAGCGGGCGGGGCACCGGACGGCCGTGGCCGAGGTGGCGGGCGAAGTCGTCCTCGATCAGGAAGGCACCGGCCGCGCGGGCCACGTCGACCACCTGGGCGCGGCGCGCGTCGGACAGCACGGTACCGGTGGGGTTGTGGAAGGTGGGCTGGCAGTAGAGCAGCCGGGCGCCGGTCATCGCGAAGGCGTCGGCGAGCAGGTCGGGGCGCAGCCCGTCGGCGTCCATCGGCACCGGCACCGGGCGCAGGCCGGCCGCGCGGGCGGCGGCCAGGGCGCCCGGATAGGTCGGCGATTCGACCAGCACGGGGCTGCCCGGGGCGACGGTGGCCCGGAAGAGCATGGACAGCGCCCCCTGCCCGCCGCCGGTGACCAGGACGTCCTCGGGGCCGACGTCGCCGCCGAGTTGGCGGGCGAAGACGGTCCGCAACGGTGCCAGGCCGGCGGCGGGGGCCCGGTGCCAGGCGTCGGGGCGCCGGGCGGCACGGGCCAGTGCGGCACCGAGCGCCCGGGTGGGCTGCAGGCTCTCGTGCAGGTAACCGCCCGAGAGCGCGACGGTGCCCGGCGGCACCTCGACCGTCGGCTCCCCCGGGTCCAGCTGACGACCCGCCAGGGCGACGGCCTGCCAGGAGGTGTCGGGGGCGGTCGCCGTCGAGCGGCGCACGGCCACGTAGGTGCCGCTTCCCGGACGGGTGACCAGGACGCCCTCGGCCGCCAGCAGTGCGATCGCCCGCGACACCGTCACCGGCCCCACGCCGTGACGCCCGATCAGGTCCCGGCTGCTGGGCAGCCGGTCGCCCGGCGCGAGCCGCGCGACCTCGGCCCGGAGGATCGCCACCAAGCTGTCGATACTGCTACCGTCTGACATGAAGGAACAGAATAGCGCTTTCATCCATGACGCGGAACCGCTCCTCGACCTCGCCGCCCTGCGGGCCGACACCCCGGGGTGCGCCTCGGTGATCCACTTCAACAACGCCGGCTGCGGCCTGATGGCCCGTCCGGTGCTCCGGGCGATGCTCGACCACCTCCAACTGGAGGCCGCCATCGGCGGTTACGAGGCCTCCGCCGCACGGGAGGTCGAGATCGCCGACTTCCACACCTCGATCGCCGAGCTGATCCGCACCCGCCCCGGCAACATCGCCTTCGCCGGCAGCGCCACCCACGCGTACGCCAAGGCGCTCTCCGCGATCGACTTCCGCCCGGGCGACACGATCCTCACCACCCGCAACGACTTCATCTCCAACCAGATCGCCTTCCTCTCGCTCCGCAAGCGCCACGGCGTCGCGATCGTGCACGCCCCGGACCACCCCGACGGCAGCGGCGTCGACGTCGCGGCGATGGCCCGGCTGATGCGCGAGCACCGCCCCCGCCTGGTGGCCGTCACCCACGTGCCCACCAACTCCGGTCTGGTGCAGCCGATCGCGCAGATCGGTCGACACTGCCGCGAGCTCGACCTGCCGTACCTGGTCGACGCCTGCCAGTCGGTGGGCCAGTACCCGATCGACGTCGAGGCGATCGGTTGCGACCTGCTCACCGCCACCTGCCGCAAGTTCCTTCGCGGCCCGCGGGGTTCGGGCTTCCTCTACGTCTCCGACCGGTTCCTGGCCGCGGGCCACGAGCCGCTCTTCATCGACATGTACGGCGCGCGCTGGGTGGCACCCGGCCACTACCGCCCGGTCGACTCGGCGGCCCGCTTCGAGGAGTGGGAGTTCCCGTACGCCACCGTGCTCGGCTGCGCCGCCGCCGTCCGGTACGCGCTGCGGGTCGGCCTGGAGCCGATCGCCCGGCGCACCCCCGCGCTGGCGGGCCGGCTGCGCGAGCAGCTCGGCGCGATCCCGGGCGTGCGCACCCTGGACGGCGGCCGGTCCCCCGCCGCCCTGGTCACCTTCGCCATCGACGGCTGGCAGGCCGGCCCGTTCAAGGCCGCGCTCGACGCCCGCGGCATCAACTCCGCGCTCAGCTACCGGGAGTTCGCCCAGTACGACTTCGCCGACAAGGAGGTCGACTGGTGCCTGCGGCTGTCCCCGCACTACTACAACACCGAGGACGAGGTCGACACCGTGGCGGCCGCCGTCGCCGAACTCGCCCGCAGCGCCCGGAGCACCCAATGACCGGACTGCTCGCCGCGCCGGCCGCGCCCACGACGCCGGGCCTGCGGCACAACGCCGACTTCCTCCGCTTCTGGCTCGGTGAGACGGTCTCGCTGCTCGGCACCCAGGTCACCAACCTCGCCCTCCCGCTGACCGCCATTGGCGCCTTCGGCGCGACCGACGAGCAGGTCGGCCTGCTCCGCTTCCTGCAGCTGGTCCCCTACCTCGGCCTCGCCCTGCTGATCGGCACCTGGACCGACCGGGCCCGCCGCCGGCCGGTGATGCTCGGCGCCAACCTGGTCCGCCTGGTGCTGCTCGGCCTGGTCCCGCTGCTGTACTGGTGGCACGCCCTCGACCTGCCGGTGCTGATGGTGATCGCCTGTGCGGTCGGCGTCGCCTCGGTGGTGTTCGACGTGAGCTGGATGTCCTACGTGCCGGTGCTGGTCCGCGGTCCCGAGCACTACGTGGCGGCCAGTGCCAGGATGGGTGCGGGCTCCTCGGCGGCCGACGTGGCCGGGCCGGGGCTCGCGGGCCTGCTCGTCTCCTGGCTCGGCGCGCCGTTGGCCCTGGTGGTGGACGCCGCCTCCTACCTGGTGTCCGTGGTCTCCCTGCTGCTGATCCGCACCCCGGAGCCGCGCCCCGAGCCGGCCGCCGACCGCCACCTGTGGCGCGAACTGCGGGACGGCCTGGCCTGGGTGGTGCGCGACCGGGTGCTCCGGGCCCTCGCCCTGGTCGGGTTCTGCTGCAACTTCTCGATGATCACCACCTGGACCGTGTTCCTGCTCTACGGGACCCACGACCTGCGCCTCGGCTCGGCCGCCCTGGGCGGCGTGTTCGCCACCGCCTCGGTGGGCGGCCTGATCGGCGCGCTGGTCTCCCGGCGGGTGATCGCCCGGTTCCCGCTCGGGCGGGTGTACCTGGTCGCCCAGTCCGCACTGCTGCTCGGCCCCAGCCTGATCCCGGCCGCGGGCGGACCGCGACCGGTGGTGCTCGCGCTGTTCGTGCTCTCCTTCTTCACCAGCTACCTGGGCCTCGGCGTGGCCGGCGTCGTCATCGTGAGCCTGCGTCAGGCGGTGACCCCGCAGTCGATGATGGGCCGGATGACCGCGGCCTTCCGCACCCTGCTGTTCGGCGGCGGCTCGCTGGGCGGCCTCGCCGCCGGTCTGCTGGCGGGCCGGCTCGGGCCCAGGGACGCGCTGACCGTGGTCGCGGTCGCCTCGGCCGCCGTCGTCCTCGGCCTGCTGCTCTCCCCCGTCACCCGGCTGCGGACCCTGCCCACCGCCGCGGCGCCCTGAGGCACTCGGGTGTGCCCGGCCCCGGTCGGACGGCCGACCGGAGCCGGGCGCCCGGTCGGCCGCACCGCTCGGACGTGCTCGCTCAGACGTGCTCGCTCAGCCCGTCCACCTTCCCCAGCGCGACGATCTGCTCCTCCGGCACGTAGGCCGGCGGGATCTCGCGGCCCCGCCCCAGGTGGTTGAAGAGCAGGTTCAGCGTGATCGCCAGCAGGCAGCCCGCCGAGATGCCCGAGTGGAGGACGGTGGCCAGCTGCTCGGGCAGCGCGTGGTAGAAGCCCGGGTAGGCGATCGGGAAGATGCCGAACGCCAGGCTGACCGCCACGATCACCGCGTTCGACCCCACGCTCAGGTCCGCCTTGCTGAGGGTGCGGATGCCGGCCACCGCGACCGAGCCGAACAGCACCACGCCCGCCCCGCCCAGCACCGGCTGCGGCACCAGCGAGACCAGGCCGCCGACCACCGGCAGCAGGCCCATCAGCACCAGGAAGCCGCCCGCCAGCGCGACCACGAAGCGGCTGCGGATCCGGGTCAGCGCGACCAGCCCGATGTTCTGCGCGAAGGCGGAGCAGATGAAGCCGTTGAACACCCCGCCGAAGGCGGTGGCCAGACCGTCGGCCCGCAGGCCGGCGGCGATCGTCCGGTCGTCGGCCGGCCGGTCCACCACCTCGCCCAGCGCGATCATGTCCGCGGTGGACTCGGTCATCGAGACCACCATCACCACCAGCATCGAGACGATCGAGGCCAGCTCGAACCGCGGCGCGCCGAACGCGAACGGGTGCGGCAGCTCGAAGACCGGCAGCGCGCTCAGCGCGTGCAGGTCCACCTTCCCCAGCGGGATCGCCGCCAGGGTGCCCACCAGCAGCCCGAACAGGATCGAGATCCGCTGCAGGAACCCGCGCAGGAACCGGTTGAAGAGCAGCACCGCGAGCAGCGTCAGACCGGCCAGCCCGAGGTTGCCCAGCGACCCGTAGTCGGTGGCGCGCGCGTTGCCGCCCTGCGCCCAGTTGCCGGCCACGGGCAGCAGCGAGACCCCGATCAGCGTGATCACCGTGCCGCTGACCACCGGGGGGAAGAATCTGACCAGTCGGCAGAAGACCGGTGCCAGCAGGAAGCAGACCAGCCCGGCCACCAGGGTGGAGCCGAAGATCAGCGGGAGCGCGGCCCCCTTCTTGGCCTCCACCACCGCCAGGATCGGCGAGACGGTCGCGAACGAGACGCCGTTGACGAACGGCAGCCGGGAGCCGATCCGCCACACCCCGAGGGTCTGCAGCAGGGTGGCGATGCCGGCGATGAACAGGCTGGCGGCCAGCAGGGTGGTGAGCTGGGCGGGGCTCAGCCCGACCGCCCCACCGATGATCAGCGGCGGGGCCGCGACCCCGGCGTACATGCTGGCCACGTGCTGCAGCGCGACGGCCGACATCCGTCCGGGCGGCAGCATCTCGTCCACAGGGTGCACGGCGGCGACGGCGTCCGCTGACGCCAGCTCCTGACGGCCCATGGGTCCTGGTCCCTTCGAAAGTGCGCGGTGGCTTCGGGCCCGGGAGCGGCGACCGTGTGTCGGGACGGAGTACGGTGCCGCTGGGACGACCCTGGCGGACGGCAGGGAACCGTCGCCCACCAACCGGCACCTGCGGCGACAGGTCCGGCCCACGTGCGCGCTCCCCGCCACGGGGGTCGGCGGGGAGCACGGGAATTCCACGAAGCGGAACATCATTTCCGCTTGAACAGAATGTAGAAAGCGCAGGTCCCTTCGTCAATAGATCCGGCGGTGCCGAGCCGCCGCGCGGCGACTGTTGGAGCTTCGTCCAGCGGTCCTGCGGGCCGCGGCGGCGCCGGTGTCAGTACCGCATCCCCATCGCCCCGGCGACCTCCGCCAGGGTGGCGTCCGCGATCGTGTTGGCCCGCGCGTTCCCGGCGGCCAGCACGGCGCGCAGGTGCGCGCGGTCGGTGGCCAGCTCGGCGCGCCGCTTGCGGATCGGGCGGAAGTACTCGTTCACCGCCTCGGTCACCACCGCCTTGAGCCGGCTGGCCCCGCCGTCGCCGATCTCGTCGGCCACCGCGTGCGGGTCGCGGCCCTGGCACAGCGCGGCGAGCTGCAGCAGGCTCGACACCTCCGGGCGCCGCACCGGGTCGAAGGCGATCCGGCGGTCGGCGTCCGTCTTCGCGCCCTTGAGCAGTGCGGCGGTCTCGTCCTCGCTCGCACCCAGCGGGATCGCGTTGCCCCGGCTCTTGCTCATCTTGGTGCCGTCCGTGCCGAGCAGCAGCGGCATCGCCGACAGCAGCGCCTCGGGTTCCGGGAAGACCGGTGAACCACCGCTGTGGTAGCGGGCGTTGAACCGGCGGGCGATGGTCCGGGTGGCCTCCAGGTGCGGCAGCTGGTCCTGTCCGACCGGCACCAGGCGGGCCTTGCAGAACAGGATGTCGGCCGCCTGGTGCACCGGGTAGGTGAGCATCAGCCCGCTGACCGAGGACTGGCGCGAGTGCGAGATCTCGTCCTTCACGGTCGGGTTGCGGTGCAGTTCGGAGGCGCTGACCAGGCTGAGGAAGGGCAGCAGCAGTTGGTTGAGGGCCGGCACCGCGCTGTGCGTGAAGATCACCGCGCGCCGGCCGTCGATGCCCACCGCCAGGTAGTCCAGCACCAGTTCCTCGACCCGTTCGGCCAGCCGGTCGGCCACGTCGCGGTCGGTGAGCACCTGGTAGTCGGCCACCACCACGAAGAGCTCGGCACCCTCCGCCTGCAGCCGGACCCGGTTCTGCAGGCTGCCGAAGTAGTGGCCGAGGTGCAGGGCGCCGGTGGGGCGGTCGCCGGTCAGCACACGGGGGGCGTAACTGGGCATCGTGGTCTCCTCGTCGAGCGTCGGTTCGGGCCGGCCGTCCGGCCGGGGACCCTGGGCGAGGAGCCATGGAAAAGGGCCGTCCGTCCGGACGGCCCTGGGCATGCGGGATGCGCGGCCGTCCTAGGACGGCCACCAGCTGAGCGGGAGCAGCGGATTGCGCACGGCGCCACTGTAGCCGATGGAAGCGTTCAGTGGTGCGCCGCGCGCAGTTCACCGCGCCGGTGGTCAACCCCCCTAGCGTGAGCGGCCGTCGGCGAATCGGAAGTGAGGACCCTGCCATGGATCACCCCAGCGACTCCCCCGAGCAGCAGAGCGACAAGACCCTCAGCCGGCGCAGCGCGCTGGTGGGCGGCGCCGCCCTGGCCGCCGCCCCGCTGATCGCCGCCACCCCGGCGCTCGCTGACGACCAGTCGGGCGGCGACCGGGGCGGGAGCGGTGCCGACCAGGGCTCGCCGCTGCTGCTCACCCGGCCGGAGTCGCTCGGCGCCCCGGCGGTCGAGGGCCTGCACCTGACCTTCGGCGCCGACCCCGCCCGGGAGATGACCGCCTCCTGGACCACCGACGGCCCGGTCCGCCGCCCCCGGGTCCAGCTGGGCACCCTGGAGGGCGGGTTCGGCCGCACCGTCGAGGCCGACACCCGCACCTACACCGACGGCGCCAGCGGCCGGACCGTCCACACCCACCACGCCCGGATGCTCGACCTGTGCCCGGGCACCTACTACACCTACGCCGCGCTGCACGACGGCGGCCGCCCCGACGCGGGCACCTTCCGCACCGCCGAGCGCGGCCGGCACCCCTTCACCTTCACCAGCTTCGGTGACCAGGCGGTGCCGAGCACCACTTGGCAGCCGGACGGCAAGGGCGGCTACACCTCGGTGCCCAGCGGCATCGCCTCGCCCGCCGCGGCGGACATCGTGGCCGGCATCGAGCAGGTCGACCCGCTCTTCCACCTGCTCAACGGCGACCTCTGCTACGCCAACATCTCGCCGGACCGGCTGCGCACCTGGCAGGGCTTCTTCGCCAACAACACCCGCTCGGCGCGGTTCCGCCCGTGGATGCCGGCGGCCGGCAACCACGAGAACGAGAAGGCCAACGGGCCGATCGGCTTCAGCGCCTTCCAGACCCGGTTCGACCTGCCCGGAAACGGCGGCGACGCCGAGACCCAGGGCCTCTGGTACTCCTTCACCGTCGGCTCGGTGCACGTGGTGGTGCTGCAGAACGACGACGTGGCCTACCAGGACGCCGGCGACTCCTACGTGCACGGCTACAGCGGCGGGGCCCAGGCGGCCTGGCTGGAGCGGGACCTGGCGGCGGCCCGGTCCGACCGCTCGATCGACTGGGTCGTGGTCTGCATGCACCAGGTGATGGTCTCCTCGTCCGACGCCAACGGCGCCGACCGCGGGCTGCGCGAGCAGTGGGGCCCGCTCTTCGACCGGTACCAGGTGGACCTGGTGGTGTGCGGGCACGAGCACGACTACGAGCGCTCGCTGCCGGTGCGCGGCACGGTCTCCGGCTCGGAGACGCTGACCCCGAACCCGGTCGCCACCGCGACCGACGTGATCGACACCGCCCGGGGCACGGTGCACATGGTGCTGGGCGGCGGCGGCACCTCCTCGCCGACCAACGCCAAGTTCTTCGCACCCGGCAAGGCCAAGGTGATCACCGGGGTCGGCGCCGTGGGCGGCAACGGCAAGCGGACCCCCGTGTACGTCTTCGAGGACGCGCCGTGGGTGGGCGTGCGGGACCTGAAGAGCGCCTACGGCTTCGCCGCGTTCACGGTGGACCCGGGGCACGAGCCGGGCGGGACCACCAGCATGCACGTGACCTACTACAACGTGGCGCAGCCGGACGGACGGATCAGCGCGCTGGAGAACTTCGTGCTGCAGCGCAGGCGGTCCGACCACCACTGATCGCCACCGCGCGAGCGGCCCCCACCCTCCCCGGGCGGGGGCCGCTCGTCATTGACAGGACCAGCTTCGGGGGCCAGGCTAAGCAAGCGCTTAGTCACCCTCTCACCCCGAGGACGCCATGACCGACAATCCCCCCGGACTCGACCTCGCCAAACTCCGGGCCCACCTGGGCACCGGGGAGCTGCAGGCCGAACTGATCGAGGGCGGCCGCTCCAACCTGACCTACCGGCTCACCGACGGCACCCACCGTTGGGTGCTGCGCCGCCCGCCGCTGGGGCACGTGCTGGCCACCGCCCACGACATGGCCCGCGAGTACCGCGTGCTCAGCGCCCTGCACGGCTCCGCCGTCCCGGTACCGCGCACCGTGCGGCTGACCGAGGACCCGGAGGTGATCGGCGCGCCGTTCTACCTGATGGAGTACGTGGACGGCACCGCGCACCGGGACAGCGCCGCGCTGGCCGCCCTCGGCCCCGTGCGGGTGCGGGCGCTGGCCGACCACCTGGTGGACACCCTGGTCGCGCTGCACGCCGTCGACCCGCAGGACGTCGGCCTGGCCGACTTCGGGCGCCCCGAGGGCTTCCTGGCCCGTCAGGTGCAGCGCTGGGGGAAGCAGTTGGCCGCCTCCCGCAGCCGCGAGGTGCCGGGCATCGACCGGCTGGCCGCGGCGCTGGCCGACAGCCTGCCCGACTCCCCCGCCGCCACCCTGGTGCACGGCGACTACCGGCTGGACAACGTGCTGGTCGGCCCGGACGACCGGATCACCGCCGTGCTGGACTGGGAGATGTCCACCCTCGGCGACCCGCTCACCGACCTCGGCCTGCTGGTGATGTACACCGACCTGGCCGGGCAGTTCGCCGGCGTCATCCCGGGCGTCGCGCTGGCGCCCGGCTTCCCCTCCGGCTCCGAGCTGGTCCGGCGGTACGCCGCGGGCTCCGGGCGCGACGTCACCGGCGTCGACTGGTACGTGGCCTTCGCCTCGTTCAAGCTCGCCGTGGTGCTGGAGGGCATCCACTTCCGGTTCGCCCAGGGCCGCACCGTCGGGGCCGGTTTCGACCGGGTCGGCGCGCTGGTCCCGCTCTTCGTCGACCACGGGCTGACCGCCCTCAAGGAGGCCTGACCCCGATGGACTTCGCCTTCGACGCCAAGACCGAGGAGCTGCGCGAGCGGCTGACCGCCTTCATGGACGAGTGCGTCTACCCCGCCGAGTCGCGCCTGGCGCTGAACGAGGACTGGTCCACCCCGGCCGTGGTCCGCGAGCTCCAGCAGGAGGCGCGGGCCCGCGGGCTGTGGAACCTGTTCTACGAACTGCCCAACCTGCAGTACGCGCCGCTGGCCGAGATCACCGGCCGCAGCATCCAGTTGGCCCCGGCCGCGACCAACTGCGCCGCCCCCGACACCGGCAACATGGAGCTGCTGGCCCAGTTCGGCGACGAGGCGCAGCGCAAGCAGTGGCTGGAGCCGCTGCTGGCCGGCGAGATCCGCTCCGCCTTCGCGATGACCGAGCCCGAGGTGGCCTCCTCCGACGCCACCAACATCCGCACCCGGATCGAGCGGGTCGGCGACAGCTACCTGGTCAACGGCCGCAAGTGGTACATCACCGGGGCGATGAACCCCGACTGCAAGGTCTTCATCGTGATGGGCCAGACCGACCCGGACGCCGACGTGCGCCTGCGCCAGTCGATGATCCTGGTGCCGCGCGACACCCCCGGGGTCACCGTCCGGCGGGCCATGACGGTCTTCGGCTACGAGGACCGGGACCACGGCGGCCACGCCGAGGTGCTCTTCGAGGACGTCCGGGTGCCGGCCGCCAACCTGATCGGCGAGCCCGGGTCCGGCTTCGCGATCGCCCAGGCCCGGCTCGGTCCCGGCCGGATCCACCACTGCATGCGCGCGATCGGGATCGCCGAGCGGGCGCTGGAGCTGATGTGCCGCCGGGCGAGCGGGCGGACCGCCTTCGGCAAGCCGCTGGCCGCCCAGGGCGTGGTCCAGGACTGGATCGCCGAGTCCCGGGTGCGGATCGAGCAGGCCCGGCTGCTGGTGCTCAAGACGGCCTGGCTGATGGACACCGTCGGCAACAAGGGCGCGCACACCGAGATCCAGGCGATCAAGATCGTGGTGCCGCAGACCGTCGAGTGGATCCTGGACAAGGCGGTCCAGGCGCACGGCGCCGCCGGGGTCAGCCAGGACACCCCGCTGGCCCAGCTCTGGGCCGGCAACCGCACCCTGCGCCTCGCCGACGGCCCGGACGAGGTCCACCGCCGCTCGCTGGCGCGCCGTGAGCTGAGGAGGTACCAGGGATGAGCCTGACGGACGATCAGCTGCGGTCGCGGGTCGCGGCGTTGCTGTCCTCCTGCCCGCCGTCGGAGGTCGACCCGCTCGACTTCCTGCGGGCCAGGTTCGACGCCGGACTGGCCTGGGTGCACTTCCCGGTCGGGCTCGGCGGGCTGGCCGCACCCCGGTCCCTGCAGGCCGTGGTGGACGCCGAGTTGGCCGCCGCCGGAGCGCCGGACAACGATCCGCGGCGGATCGGCATCGGCCTGGGCATGGCCGCGCCGACCATCCTGCGCTACGGCACCGAGGAGCAGCAGCGGCGCTGGCTGCGCCCGCTGTGGACCGGCGAGGAGGTCTGGTGCCAGCTGTTCAGCGAGCCCGGCGCCGGCTCCGACCTGGCGGCGCTGGCCACCCGCGCGGTGCCCGGTCCGGACGGCGTCTGGACGGTGGACGGCCAGAAGGTGTGGACCTCCACCGCGCACACCGCCCGCTGGGCGATCCTGATCGCCCGCACCGACCCGGCGGTGCCCAAGCACCGCGGCATCACCTACTTCGTCTGCGACATGACCGACCCCGGCGTGGAGGTCCGGCCGCTGCGCCAGCTCACCGGCGAGGCCGAGTTCAACGAGGTCTTCCTCACCGGGGTGCGGATCCCCGACACCGACCGGCTGGGCGCGGTGGGCGAGGGCTGGCAGGTCGCGCAGACCACGCTGAACAACGAACGGGTCTCGATCGGCGGTCAACGGATGCCCCGCGAGGGCGGGTTGATCGGCATGGTGGCCGAGACCTGGCGCACCAGGCCCGAGTTGCGCACCCCCGAGCTGCACCAGCGGCTGCTCGCGCACTGGGTGGACGCCGAGGTGCTGCGGCTGACCGGCGAGCGGCTGCGCCAGCAGTTGGCGGCCGGCCAGCCCGGCCCCGAGGGCGCCGGCGGCAAGCTCGGCTTCGCCCGGCTGGCCCAGCAGCTGACCGGCTTCGAGGTCGAACTGCTGGCCGAGGAGGGCCTGGCCTACGACGACTGGAGCTTCGTCCGCCCCGAGCTGGTGGACTTCACCGGGCGCGAGGCCGGCTACCGCTACCTGCGCGCCAAGGGCAACTCCATCGAGGGCGGGACCAGCGAGATCCTGCGCAACATCATCGCCGAGCGGGTGCTGGGGCTGCCGCCCGAGCCGCGCACGGACAAGGACGTGCCGTGGAAGGAGCTGTCCCGGTGAACCTGCTCTACACCGAGATCGAGGAGGAGCTGCGGGCCAGCCTGCGCGACCTGCTCACCGACCACAGCCCGATCGACGCGGTGCTCGCCCGGGTCACCGCCCAGCAGGACTACGACCCGGCGCTGTGGCGGGAGTTGACCGGGCTCGGGGTGACCGAGCTGCTCGCCCCCGAGGTCGGCGGCAGCCTGCGCGAGGTCGCCGTGGTGATGGAGGAGCTGGGCCGCTCGCTGGCGCCCACCCCGTTCCTCGGCAGCGTGGTGCTGGCGGGCGCGGTGCTCGGGCCGACGGAGCGCACCGCCACCCTGGCGGTCCCGCTCTCGCTGGGCGCGCCCACCGTCCGGGCCGACGGCGGCGCGCTGACCGGCACGGTCACCTCGGTGGCGGACGCCCGGACGGCCGAGCTGCTGGTGGTCCCGGTCACGGGCGGCGCGCTCTACCTGGTGGAGGACGGGTTCACGGTGACCCCGCGCACCTCGCTCGACCTGACCCGCCCGCTCGCCGACGTGACGCTGGACGGGGCGCGCGGCCGGCTGCTCACCGAGGACCCGGCAGTACTGGACCGTGCCCTGCTCACCGGCGCCGGGATGCTGGCCTCGGAGCAGCTGGGCGTGGCCGAGCGCTGCCTCACCATGACCGTCGAGCACCTGCGCGAACGCCGCCAGTTCAACCGGTCCCTGGGCTCCTTCCAGGCGCTCAAGCACCGGCTGGCCGACCTCTGGCTGGAGGTGGTCGGCGCCCGCGCCGCCGCCCGGGCCGCGGCGGACGCCCTGGCCTCGGAGGCCGCCGACGCCGCCGTCACCGTCGCGGTGGCCGCCTCGCACTGCGCCGAGGTCGCGGTGCACGCGGCCGAGGAGTGCGTCCAGCTGCACGGCGGCATCGGGATGACCTGGGAGCACCCGGCCCACCTCTACCTCAAGCGCGCCAAGGCCGACCAGCTCGCCCTCGGCACCCCCGGCCGGCACCGCGCCCGGCTGGCGGAGCTGGTGGACCTGCCGGGCTGAGCACCCGCCGCCGGCGCACGGCCGGGGCCGGGCCCCCTCCGTGAGCCGGCGGTCGGCGGCTACGGCAGGATCACCACCCGGCCCGTGCTGGCGCCCTCGGCGACCCGCTGGACGCCCTCGGCGGCGCGCTCCAGCGGGAGCCGCTCGCTGATCAGCGGCTTGACCGTGCCGGCCGCCGCGAGCTTGCCGAGCTCCTCGTGGCAGGCCAGCACGGCGGCCGGGTCCTTGGCGTTGTACAGGCCCCAGTGCAGGCCCAGCACCGAGTAGTTCTTCACCAGGGCGTGGCCCAGCGGCGGGCTGGGGATGGTGCCGCTGGCGAAGCCGACCACCACGATCCGGCCCTCGAAGGCGACGCACTTGGTCGAGCCGGTGTACGCGTCGCCGCCCACCGGGTCGAAGACCACGTCCGCGCCGCGCCCGCCGGTGGCCTCCTTGACCGCGGCCACGAAGTCGGCGGCCTTCCGGTCGATCACCAGGTCGGCGCCCAACTGCCGTGCCACCGCGGCCTTCTCGGGCCCGCCGACGACCGCGATCACCCGCGCGCCGGCCGCCTTGCCGAGCTGCACCGCCGCACTGCCCACGCCGCCGGCGGCCGCGTGCACCAGCAGGGTCTCCCCGGCCTGCAGCCGGGCCCGCCGGTGCAGCGCGAACCAGGCCGTCTGGTAACCGATGTGCAGCGCCGCGGCCTCGGCGTCGTCCAGTGCCGCGGGCGCGGGGAACATCGCCCGGGTGTCCAGCAGCGCGTACTCGGCGAACGCCCCGCTGCCGCCCACCGGGTTGCCGATCACCTTCTCGCCGCCGGGCAGTTCACCGCACAGCTCGACCCCGGGGGTGTACGGCAGCGGCGGCTTCACCTGGTACAGGCCCAGGCACATCAGCGCGTCGGGGAAGTTCACCGCCGCCGCCCTCACCCGCACCAGCACCTGGTGCTCGCCGGGCACCGGGGCCGGCGCGTCCCCGACCAGCCGCATCACGTCCCGCGGCAGCCCCAACTCGGTGACCTGCCAAGCCCTCATGACTCTCCCTCGACGAACTTGCGCTGCAGGTGGTTCATCCCGTCCAGCCAGCGGTCCGGGTCGGTGGCGCGGTGGGCGTAGAACTGCGCCACCTCGGGGTGCGGCAGGATCAGGAACCGCTCCTCGGCGATCGCCCGCAGCACGTCCGCCGCGACCTGCTCCGGTTCGAGCGCGCCGGCGGCCATCAGGGCCTTGCCGACCTCGCCGGACTCCTCCAGGATCTGGGTCCGCACGCCCTGCGGGCAGAGCGCGTGCACCCGCACCCCGCGGTGCCGGTAGGTGGCCGAGAGCCACTCGGCGAAGGCCAGCGCCGCGTGCTTGCTCACCGAGTACGGCGCCGAGCCGAGCATGGTGAGCAGGCCGGCCGCCGAGACGGTGGCCACGAACCGCCCCTCGCCCCGCTCCAGCCACTCGGGCAGCAGCAGCTCGGCGGCCCGCACGTGGGCCATCACGTTCACCTCCCAGGCGGCCGACCAGGCCGGTCCGGGCGCATCGGCGCCGCCGCCGGGGGCCACCCCGGCGTTGGCGCAGAACACGTCGATCCGCCCGAGCTCGGCCCGTGCGGCCGCGACCAGCGCCTCGACGCCCTCCCGGCTCGCCGCGTCCCCCGGCACCGCCACGGCACCGAGCCGCTCGGCGGTCTCGCGGGCCGCCGCGGCGTCCAGGTCGTTGACCACCACCCGGGCGCCCTCGGCGGCGAAGGCCGCCGCCAGCGCCGCGCCGATGCCGCGGCCGGCGCCGGTGACCACCACGGTGCGGCCGGTCACAGCCCGCCGCCCAGGGTCACGCCGCCGTCCACCACCAGGGTCTGGCCGGTGATCCAGGCCGCCGCGTCGGAGAGCAGGAAGGCCACCGCGCCGGCCACGTCCTCCGGTACGCCCAGCCGCTTCAGCGGGTAGGGCGCGGCCGCCTCCTCCTCGCGGCCCACGTAGAGCGCCTCGGCGAACTTGGTCTTCACCACGGCCGGCGCCACCGCGTTGACCCGGATGTTCGGGCCCAGCTCCCCGGCCAGCTCCATGGTGAGCCGGGAGAGCGCGGCCTTGCTGACCCCGTACATCCCGATGCCGGGCGAGGTGCGCAGGCCGGCGATCGAGGAGACGTTGACCACCGCGCCGCCGTGCTCGCGCATCCAGGCCTCGTGGGCCAGCCGGGTCCAGGCGAGCGGGCCGAGCACGTTGACGGCCAGGATCTTGGCGGCGGCGGCCGGGTCGGTGTCCAGCACCGGGCCGAAGACCGGGTTGATGCCGGTGTTGTTGACCAGCAGGTCCAGCCGGCCGAAGGCCTCGATCGTGCTCGCCACCGCCGCCCGCTGGTGCTCGGGGTCGTCGGCCTTGCCGGCCACCGCGACGGCGTGGTCCGCGCCGCCCAGGTCGCGCACCGCCTCGGCGAGCGGTTCGGGGTTGCGGGCGGTGATGCAGACCTTGGCACCGCGGTCGACCAGCTCCCGGGCGATGCCCAGGCCGATGCCCCGGCTGGCCCCGGTGACGAGCGCCACCTGACCCTTGAACGTCAACGTCATGATCGTCCTCACAAGTGCATGAACTCACGGGTAACTAAGCGCTTGCTTAGGATGTTGTCCGCACCGCACACTGTCAACACCGACCGCCACCCGAGCCCGTGCGAGGATGTCGACCATGACCACCGCCCAGCACCTCGCCGACCAGTGGCCCGGGGAGCGCCCCGAGGCCGCGCGGCGGCTGCTGGCCGCAGCCGTCGACTCCTTCGCCGCCCGGGGATTCCACGCCACCACCACCCGGGACATCGCCACCGGCGCCGGCATGAGCCCGGCCGCGCTCTACATCCACTACCCGTCCAAGGCCGCCCTGCTGGCCGAGATCAGCCGCAGCGGCCACGCCGCCACCCTGGACCTGGTCGAGCAGGCGGTGCGCAGCAGCGACCACCCGGTGGAGCAGATGCGCCGCCTGGTCGAGGACTTCACCTGCTGGCACGCCCGCGGCCACACCGTCGGGCGGATCGTCAACTACGAGCTGCGCGCGCTGCCCGAGGAGGACTTCGCCGAGGTCGCCGCGCTGCGCCGGCGGATCGAGGACCTGGTGAAGCAGGTGATCGAGGACGGCGTGCGCACCGGCGCCTTCCTCGGCACCGACTCGCGCACCGCCGCCCGCGCGATCACCGGCCTCGGCATCGACGTGGCCCGCTGGTACAACGAGCGCAGCACCGAGGCCCCCGAGCAGCTGGGCGTGCGCTACGGCGAGCTGGCGCTGCGGATGCTGGGCGCCCGGGTCTGACCCGGCGCCCGGGCCCGACGGCCGGACCGCTCAGATGCTCCCGCTCAGCGTGTTGTCCAGGTGCGGCCCCAGGTACCCCACGTAGACCAGCCCGGTGTGCGCCGTGTCGTCGTGGAAGTGCAGCCGCGGTGCCTTGGCGTTGCCCGCGCCGATCCGCAGGTGCGCCCCCATGAACAGCTCCCCGGCCGGGTCCACCGCCACCGGCACCGGGAAGGTGCGCTGCTGGCGCCAGGCCTTGCGCCCGGCGGTCTGCGTCGACTCGTCCCGGACCACCTTGCCGGGCGGGAAGCCGTGCCCGCCCGGCGGGGTCTCCCGGCACCAGTGCAGGAAGTCCCGCAGCGGCGCGCCGTCGGTGCGGGCCGCCGCGTAGTCCTGCAGCGCCAGCAGCGCGTCCCAGGCGGTGGCCGCCCAGTCCGAGCCGAGCGCCTGCGCGTCCAGCTCGGCGGTGGTCCGCCGGTTCCCGGTGAACCGCACCGCGCCCAACTCGCCCAGCCGGTGCAGCAGCTCCTCGAAGCCGGGCGGCCCGGCGTCGAAGGCGGCCGGCTCGCCGAAGGCCAGTGCCGCCCGGTCCAGCTCCACCAACTGCCGCTGCAGCTCCCGCAGCCGGCTCGCGGTGCGGCGCAGCTCGTCGGCCCGCTCCTCCAGCTCCACGGCCAGCTCGAAGCCGCTCTCCTCCCGCTCCCGCAGCTCCAGTCGCAGCTCGCCGATCTCGCCGAGCCGGGCCGCCTCCTCCTGCCCGGCCTCGTCCAGCAGCTGGGTCAGCGCCGTGTTCTCCGCGCGCAGCCGCTCCAGCTCGGAGGCGCTGGCCTCGGTGGCCGGGCGTGGCCGCAGCGCCGGGGTGTCGACCAGCCCGGCGGGCAGCGGCGAGCGCACCGCCAGCCGCCGGGGCAGCCGGGTCAACAGCCGGGCGGCCCCGGCCGGGTCCTCCTGCCGCGCCGAGCGGCGCAGCAGCGGGTGCCGGTAGGCGTCGGCGAACCGGTCCGGCCGCACTCCGGGCAGGAACGTGCGCACCGCGCCGTCGACCACCCGGTGGTGCGGCAGCGCGCGGTGGAACGCCGGCTCCGCCTGCGGCCCGAGCAGGTAGAGCACCGCGAGCCCGGGCAGTCCGCGCAGCAGCCCGACCGCCTCCGCCCGCTCCGCCTCGTCCGCCACCGAGACCACCACAGTGGGCAACCGCCGTCCGGGGTCGCACAGTTCGGCCACCACCCGGGGCACGTCCGCAGGCCCGATGACGGCCGGCTCGGCCCGCACCGCGGCCAGGCCGTCCCGCGCGCCGAGCGCCGCCAGCAGCGGGGCGGCCAACCGCGGCGGGTGGGCGGAGGCGGGCCGCGCCCCCGGCCCGCCCGGCAGCTGCTCCACCTCCAGCCGGACCCAGGGGGTGGCCCCGTCCGGGCGCGACCGGATCACCAGCAGGGTCTGCCAGACTCCGTCGGAGCCGCTCTCGCGCAGCCGCCAGCGGGTGTACGCGCCGTGCAGGTTGGTCTGCGAGTCGGCGTCCAGCCGGACCCCGCCGCCGGCACCCGGGCCGTACTCCAGCAGGTCCGGGTCGTACTTCTTCACGTCCCGCAGCCAGTCGCGCAGCTGCGCGTCCGCCAGGCCGCCGGTGGTCACGTAGTCGAATCCGCTGGTCACGACCGTGCGGTAGCCGTGCACGTCCACCTGCGCATCCCTCCTGCCTGACGCTGGGTCAGCACAGTGTCACCGCTGGGCGGCCGGATGTCACCCGGTGCGGCCCAGCAGCCGGCGCGCCACGGTGCCGGCGAACCAGCAGGCCTCCGCCACCGCGGGCAGCGGGTCGTCCAGGCTCAGCCAGCCGCGCTCGGTGCCCGCGCGGGGCAGCACCGCCTGCGGCGGCCGGCGGTGGCGCGCGACCCAGCAGAGCATCGAGGGCAGGTCCAACTGGCCCACCACGAAGGTCCGCGGGGTGCGCTGCGGCGCGGGCGGCACCCGGCGGCCGGTCAGCTCCAGGTGCAGCGCCCGCACCACGTCCACGCCGTGCTCGTCCTCGAACAGCCGGAACTGCGCGCCGGTGCGGGGGTTGAAGTCGAGCAGCTTGTACGTCCCGTCGCGCAGGTCCAGCCGCCAGTCCAGGTCGGCCGCCCCGGCGTAGCCGATCGCCCGGCAGAACCGCACCGCCTGCTCCAGGAGGTGACGGTTCGGCAGCGCCACCGCCCGGGTGGTGACCCCGGAGTCGGGCGGCCAGGCCCGCACCTTGCGCCCGGTGAACGCCACCCGCGGCTCGCCGCCCGCCCCGCAGTACAGGTGCGTGCTCCAGTCCTCGGTCCGCTCGGTCGGCAGGTACTCCTGGGCCAGCACCGAGAGCGGAACGTCGGCCACCAGCTCCCGCAGCGCGCCCTCGTTCCGGACCAGCGTGGTGTGCCCGACCACGGGCGCGCGCAGCCGGGTGAAGGCCTCCAGGTTCTTCAGCACCAGCGGGTAGCCCCACTCCCGCCCCAGCGCGAGCAGCGCCGCGCGGTCCGCGACCGCCGCCGAGCGCGGGGTCGGGGTCCCGTGGCGCCGGCACAGCTCGTCCAGCCCGGCCTTGCTGGCGAGCCGGCGCGGCAGCCCGGCGGCCACCGGCGGCAGCAGCAGGTGCGGGGCGAACGCGTCGGCGTGCTCGGCGAGCAGCACGGCGGCCTCGTCGTCGGTGGGGACCGCCACCGCCGGGCGGCCGATCCGCTCGGCGATCGCGCAGATCTCGTCGACCAGGTGCCCGGGCGGCTCCCGCCCGCTGCTCCGGTACACCGCGTACCCGGCCAGGTGCCGGGACAGCGCCACCGGCGTGGTCGGCGCCTCGACCATCGCGTGCACCGCGACCCCCGCCCTGGCCAGTGTCCGCACCACGCCCAGCCCCCCGTGGTGCTGCGGGTAGTGACCCACCTTCACCAGCAGCGCGGGGACGCTGCGGTCCAGCTCCGGTCCCTGCTCCGTCATCCCGCCCTCGCTTCCGGGGACAGCAGTCAGCACCATTCTCGGCGCACCGCACCCGGACCGCCCGCCCACGTCCCGGCCACTCACGTCCCGACCACTCACGTCGCAGGGCGCGCGCGGGCCGGGCGGCGCATGCTGGAGGACGGAATGCCGTTCGCGACCCCGCGACGTCCCGAGGAGGCTCGCCATGGAGTCGAGCAGCAGCCCGCGTACCCAGGCCACCGTGGTCGGAGCCGGCCCCTACGGTCTGGCGATCGCCGCCCACCTGCGCGCCCGCGGCATCGAGCCGCGGGTGTTCGGCGAGACGATGGAGAGCTGGCAGGCGCGGATGCCGGCCGGGATGTACCTCAAATCCACCCCGTCCGCCTCCTCGATCGCCGGCCCGGCCGGGCGCGGGCGGCTGGAGCAGTTCCGGGCCGAGGAGGGCCGCCCGGGCGGCGAGGACCGCCACCCGGTGCCGATCGCCGAGTTCATCGACTACGGCCGCTGGTTCCAGAGCCGCTGGGTGCCGGACGTGGCGGCCACCCGGGTGATCGAGGTGGCCCGCGACCCGGCCGGCGGGTTCCAGGTCACGCTGGACGACGGCGAGCGGTTCGCCAGCGCCACCGTGGTGCTGGCCACCGGCCTGGGCCCGTACGCCCACGTGCCGGCCGACCTGGCCCCCCTGGTCGAGGCCGGGGTGGCCTCGCACTCGGCGGACCACCACGACCTGGGCACCTTCGCCGGCAAGCGGGTGCTGGTGCTGGGCGCCGGCCAGTCGGGGCTGGAGACCGCGGCGCTGCTGCACGAGTCGGGGGCGGAGCCGGTGCTGGTGGCCCGCACCGACCGGCTGCTCTTCGGCGACCCGCCCGCCACCGACCGGCCCGCCGACCGGCCGCTGCCGGTGCGGCTGGCCAAGCCGGGCTCCCCGCTCGGGCCGGGCTGGTCGCTGCTGGCCTTCGCGCAGGGCCCGGCCGCCTTCCGCTACCTGCCCGAGCGCACCCGGACCCACTTCGTGCGCACCGTGCTCGGCCCCTCCGGGGCTTGGTGGCTGCGCGAGCGGGTCGCGGGGCGGTTCCCCCAGCTGACGGGCTACCAGCCGACCGCGGGCTGGGCCGAGGACGGCCAGGTGCGGCTGGAGCTGCGGGCGGTGGACGGCGGCACCGGCGTCCCGCGCTCGGTCGCCGCGGACCACCTGATCTGCGCCACCGGCTACCGGATCGACCTGCGCCGGCTGGAGCTGCTCTCCCCCTCCCTGCGCGCCCTGCTGCTGCGGGACGGGCCGGTGCCGCGGCTGCGCGCGGGGTTCGAGTCCGCCGTCCCCGGGCTCTACTTCGCCGGGCTGTCGGCGGCGCCGTCCTTCGGCCCGGTGCTCCGGTTCGTCTGCGGGACGGGGTTCGCGGCCCGCCGGATCAGCGCCGCGGTGGCCCGCGGCTGACCGCCTGTCGGTGCCGGGCCGACTGCGGGTCAGTGCTGCCAGACCTTGACCCAGTCCACCGTCGCCTGCGCCTGCTGCACGTCGGGGGCCGGCGGGTACGGGTAGCCGACCGCCAGGTTGACGATCAGTTCCATCGGGACGTCGGGGACGTGCTCGGTCTGCTTCCACCGGGCCACCCCGTCCACGTACCAGGTGACCGAGTCCTGTTCCCAGTCCGCCGCGAGCACGTGCGTGCTGCCCGCGAAGTCGGCCGGACCCCAGGTCAGGCCGACGTGCTGGTCGCTCTTGTCGGGCCCGATCCAGTGCAGGTTGAAGTTCACGGCGTTCGGGTCGCTGGGGAACTCGGCCACGTCGAGCTCGGGCGGGGCGCTGCGGGTGTCGGGCATCAGCCAGAACGCGGGAAACATGCCGCCCGCGCTCGGGACCCGCATGGCGACCTCGAAGTAGCCGCGGGTGAAGGTCTCCTTGGGCGTGCCGTTCCAGGAGTCCCGCCCGGTGGTGATCATGCCGGAGGTCCACGGGTAGGTCTTCCCGTCGCTGCCGACGGTGTCGCGCCGCTGCGCGGTGAGCACGGCCCGGCCGTCCCGCACGGACACCTGGCCCGGCAGGTACCACTCGGACTCGTGGTTGCCGGCGTTGGTGCACCCGTGGTCGTTCCAGTCGTAGCAGGTGGCCCAGCGGGCGGTGTCCAGCGCGGTGCCGTTGAAGTCGTCGTGGAAGACCAGGTGCCAGGGGCCGGCCGCGGCGGGGTCGGCGCCGAGGGCACCGGGGCTGGTCACCGGCGCGGTGGACGGGCCGCCGCCCAGGCCGGGGGCGGGCGGGCCGCTGCAGCCCGTGGCGACCAGCAGCAGGCCAGCGCCGCCGGCCCGCCACCAGCGCCGCCGCGCGGGGCGCCCGCGCGGGGCCCGCTGACCACCGCCCGGCTCCCGGTCCCCGGCCCGCGGCAGCAGCGCCAGCACGGTGGTGACCGCCGCCAGCACCGCCAGCGCCCGGGGCAGCGTGAACGCGTGGTGCAGGTAGAACGCCTCCGCCACCGCGACCGCCAGCGCCAGGCTCACCGCCACCGTCAGTACCGCGCCCTCCAGCGCGGGCAGCACGGCGCCCTCGCGCGGCCGCGGCCACCGGGGCCGCACCGCCGCCGCACCGGGGGCCAGCAGCACGAACGCCGCGGTGACCGCGACCCGCACCGGCGAGCCCGCGGGCAGCAGGGTGGCGAGCAGCGCGACCCACCCCGAGAGCGCGAGCACGGTCCTGGTCGTCACGAACCTGGTCATCAGGAGCCTCCGTCCATCACGGGGTGCCGGTCGTCGCCACGTACTGGTAGACCACCGCGTCCGGGCCCCGGTACACCGGCGTCAGCGCCGGCAGCGCGTCCGCGGCGGCCCGCAGCCGGGCCACCGTGTCCGCGGGCAGCGTGCCGGTCAGGTAGCACTCCGCGGCCTGGGCCCGGGTGAGCACCAGGTAGGTCGGGCCGTTCGCACCGACCTGCGCGTGCAGGATCGCCGAGGTCGGGTCGACCAGCAGCGCCCGGCGCTCCGCCAGCGTGTCCTGCGAGAAGACCACCCGGCTGTGCTCGTCGTAGTGCAGGTCGGCGCCGGGCAGGTCGCCGGTGACCGAGACGATCCGGCTGCCCGGTGGCGCGCGGTCGATCGTGGTGCGCACCGCGGCGACCTCGTCGGTGGAGAACCAGTTCATGCTCTCCTTGCTGTAGTAGCCGAAGAACAGTCCGACCAGCAGCGTCCCGAGCAGCCCCGTCACCACCACCGCCCGCAGGCGCGGCCGCTCCGAGGGCGCGAACAGCAGCGCGGCGGTCAGGAAGGCGGTGGCGGGCAGCGAGAACAGGTACGCCCGGAAGATCATCTCGCCGCCGTAGTTGTTCGCCACCAGCAGCGGCAGCGGCGACAGCGCGAGCAGGGGCACCCCGGTCCGCCGGGTCCACGGACGGCGCCAGTACGCCACGGCGGCCAGCGCGAAGAGCGCGGCCGACATCCCCCGGTCCACCCAGGCCACCAGCACCTGTCCCGGGGCCGCCGCGCCCAGTCCGGCCAGCCCGGACAGCACGTTGGCGTCCGGCGAGGTGAGCGCGTGCAGCAGGTCGTGCAGGTTGGCCGACAGGTACGGCCGGGCCACCGTGGCGTCCCACAGCACGGTGAACCCGACCGCGCCGGCGAGCAGCGGCAGCACGGTGCGCCGGTTGCGCCGGGGCAGCGCGAGCATCAGCAGCGCGCTGATCAGCATCAGCGGGGTCAGCTGGTGCGAGGAGGCGATCGCGAACTCGATCAGCAGCAGCATCAGCAGCCGGCCCGGCGGCCAGCCGTGCACCCCGGGCTCGTGCAGCCGCCTGATCAGCACCGCCAGCAGGCTGGCGTAGAGCAGGAAGGCGAAGGCCTGCGGGGCGAAGTAGTCCTGGCCCACCCAGGAGGCCGAGTAGAAGATCCACACCCCGCCCCAGACCACCCGGCGGTCGCTGCTGACCGAGCGGTAGAGCAGCAGCAGCGGCCCGAGCAGCAGCACGTTGAAGAAGACCGGCGCCCACGCCGCGTAGCCGAGCGCCGAGTGCATCCCGGTGACCCGCAGCAGCAGCGCGTTGATCTGGAAGAAGCCGGGCCACTGGTTGTAGATGTCCAGGCCCTGCGCGTTGGGCACGGTGCCGTTGTGCCGCAGCATCGCGTCCAGCACCGCGATGTGCTTCCAGGCCCAGGAGTAGCGCAGCGCGGGGTAGAGCAGGCTCGGGGTGGCGTGGATCATCATCACCAGCGCCAGCAGGTAGCCCGCCAGCCACCCCTTGCCGACCCGCAGGTCCCGCAGGGCGGCCACGAAGCCCAGCGTGAGCAGGGCCACCGCCACCCAGAACCAGACCGGCAGCACCTGGAGCAGCCCCAGGTCGCCCATCCGCTCCAGCTGCACCCGGCGCAGCGAGACGAGCCAGACGGCCAGCGCCACGGGCAGCATCGCGCGCGGCACCCACTGCGGCCAGGGACCGCGTCCGCCCACCCGGCGCAGCCTGGTGGGCGGCGCAGCCGTCACCGTCGACTCTCGGGCCATCGCCTTGCCTCCGTCAGGACCGGCGCCAGATTGGCCGCCACCCACCAGTGGTCGCGGGCGGACCGGCCGCCCTTGGTGACATCGCCGGCGACCCGCCACAGCCAGCCGAGCAACGCCCCTTCCGGGGTCACCGGGGTGCCGGTGACGGCCAGCAGCGCCAGGTCGTCGGGTTCGGGATCACGTCCCGCCGCCCACCGGGCCGCCTGCTCGCCGATCCCCCGTCCGTCCAGCAGCCGGTGCAGCGCGAAGACGAACTGGTACCCGTCCACCTCGGCCGGGCCGCGCTCCACCGCGCTGGACCAGTCGATCAGTCCGGTCACCCGCAGCCGGCCGTCCAGCAGCACCTGACCGGGGTGGAAGTCGCCGTGCGTCCAGGCCACCAGCATCCGGCGCTCCGCCAGCCGGGCGTGCAGCCGCTCCCGCACCGCCCGCAGCGCGGCCGCACCCGCCCCGTCACGGCAGCAGGCGAGTCCGGCGGCCAGCTGGTCGGCCGGGCGGTCCACCCAGTCCGCCAGCAGCGCGGCGGCCGGTTCGGTCCGCCCGGTGGCCCGGTGGAGTGCGGCGATCGCGCCGAGCGAGCCGGCCGCCAGCGCCCGGGCGCTCCCGGGGTCCCGCTGCAGCAGCCGCTCGCCGTCCGTGCCGGGCGGGCGGGCCTGCACCGCCATCGGCAGTCGACCCGTCAACCGGTGGTCCGTGACCCCCGGGAGCAGCGCGTGCAGTCCGTCGAGCCGCGGGTCGGCGCCGAGCCGGGCGAGCGCCTCGCAGTCGGCGGCCAGCGCGGCCGCCGCCCGGCCGGTGCACGGGTGGGTGACCGTGACCGGGCCCCGGGCGCCGTCCAGCCGGACGACCAGCACGTCGGCAGCGGTGCGTTCGACCCCCGACGGCCGGGCGCCGGGCCGGGCCCGGGCCGCCAGCCGACGGGCCGTGCGCCGGTCCGCCGCCCGCCGCAGCCGCGGCGGGGCCACCGGCAGGCAGCACACCCGGGTCAGCCACCCGCCGGTGCCGTGCGGCCGGTCCCCGTCCCCGGCCGGCCGCCAGTGGCGGGCGAGCACCAGCAGCCCGGTGGCCACCGTCAGCTGCGCCACCAGCCAGGCGGCCGCCGCTCCGGCGATCCCCCAGTGCGGCAGCAGCAGCACGGTCAGCCCCAGCACCATCACCGACAGCACGAACAGCGCGCTGACCGACACCCGCAGCCGCCGGCGCACCCGGCAGACCGCCACCGTCGTGGTAAGCACCAGGTTGGGCAGCGCGGAGGCGCCCAGCAACCGCAGCGTCGTGGTGCCGTGGGCCGCGTAGTCGGGCCCGAACACCCGCAGCAGCACGGGCGCGCCGAGCTCCAGCAGCAGCACCGCCGCGACCAGGATCGTGCCGGCCTGCCGCATGATCCGCCAGTAGTGGGCCGGCAGCCGGCGTTCGTCGGCGGACTCGACCATCAGCGAGTAGCCCATGTTGTTGGCCAGCTGGTAGAGGCCGAAGGCGATCAGCCAGGAGATCGAGAAGTAGGCGCTGGGCGCGGCGCCCGCCACGTTCAGCACGATGATCGGCGGCAGCGAGGTGGCGGCCTGCCAACACATCGCCCCGACGAAGTCGGCCGCCACGTAACCGGGCGTCGGGCTGACCGCACTGCCGCGCGGGCGGTGGCGCGGGATCACCCGGGTGAACATGTAGGCGTTGGTCACCGCGACCACCACCACCAGGCCGACGAGCCACGAGTGCAGGATGCCCAGGGTCAGTCCGCCCACCGCGAAGGCGCCCAGCAGCCCGGTCTTCAGCAAGGCGAATCCGGAGTTCTCCCAGACCACCAGATCGGCCCGGCGCAGCCCGGTGAGCACCCCGTCCTGCAGTTCGAAGATCGCGTAGCCGGCGGCGCCCACCACGAAGGCCGCGCCCAGCAGCGGCGCGTGCAGGAAGCCCAGTTGGGGCGAGATCAGCGGGATCAGCAGCACGAAGACGACGCTGACCAGCGCGGTGGCGGCCAACGCGCCCAGGTAGGAGCGGAGCACCAGCCGGGCCGGGCGCAGGGCCGGCGGCACGAAGCGCACCATCACGGTGGAGAGGTTGAACTGCCCGATCCCGCCCAGCAGCATGAGCGCGGACACGGCGGCGAAGTTGCGGCCCACCTGCGCCGGGCTGTACCAGCGGGCGGCGAGCGCCCAGAAGCCGACTCCCACCAGCGAGGTGATCAGCGAACTGGCCGTCAGCAGCAGGCCGTTGCGCAGCAGCGGGTCGGCCCGGCGACGGCGGGCCCGGGACGGCGCGGCCCCGTCGGTGGCGGCCACCTCGGCGACCACCCGGACCCTGGCCGGGGAGCGGAGCATCACAGCCGCTCCCCGGGTCCGTCCGGCCGCAGCGCGGCGCGGACCAGCCGGGCGGTGCGCGAGACCGTGCCGCGCCGGCCGTCCTCCGACACCGCGAGCAGCGCCAGCAGCGGGCGGGCGGTGTCGTCCGGCAGCGGGGGCCGGCACTGGTCGCAGCTGCCCACGGGGTGGCCGATCAGGCCCGCGACCGCCTCGGCCAGGCCGGCCTGGTACGCGTGGCGCAGCACCGTCACGGGGGTGTCGTGCAGCGCCCGCTGCCCGTTGGCCGGGGCCCTGCCGTGCACCGCCGACCGCAGCATCGACAGGTCGGCCCGGCCGTCGCCGACCGCCAGCACCGGGACGGCGCCGGGCGCGCCCAGGTGGTCCAGCAGGGCGCGCACGCCGTGGCCCTTGTCGGCGCCCAGCGGCACGAAGTCGGTCTGCGCCTCGCCCGGCACCACCTCGTACCGGACCGGCGGGTCGCAGTCGGCGAGCAGCTGACGGACCGTCCGCGGATCGAGCGCACCCGGTCCGGCGGCGCTCCGGCCGCGCACGCACCACAGGTAGCGCAGGTCCACCGAGCAGCCCGGCAGCGCGGCGATCCGCCCGGGCAGCCCGCCGTCGCCCGCCTCGCGCAGCTCCTGCGGCAGCAGGGCCAGTTCGCCCTGCCCGTCCCAGCCGACGCAGCCGTACTCGGCCGCGCCGCCGGACAGCCCGTAGTCGGCGCACCGCTCGCGCACCTCGGGCAACGAGCGCCCGGTGGCCAGCAGGGTGCGGTAGCCGTGCGCCCGCAGCGCGCGCAGCGCCAGCAGGCCGAGCGGCGAGGAGGCGGGGAATCCCGGCGCGTCGGTCTCCAGCACGCCGTCCACGTCCAGCACCACCCAGCCGCTGCCGCCGGAGTCGGCGGGCAGGTCGGCCAGGTAGACGTCGGCCAGGAACCGGCGCACCGCGCGGGCCTGGGCGGTGCGGGCCCGCTCGCCGGCCGGGGCGGGCAGCGCCCCGGCGGCGGCGAGGCGCCGCTCGTTCCACGCCTGCACCAGTTGCAGCAGGCACCAGCGGGCGCCCGGCAGCGGGTCGCCGGTCAGTTCGCGGTAGCGGGCCAGCAGGGCGGCCTCGTCCTCGGGGGAGCCGAGCGCGGCGCCCGCCAGGTCGAAGGCGGCGTCCCGGCCGGCCAGGTCGAGGTGGCTGGAGCTGCCGCCGGCGCAGTCGGTCTTGGCCCAGCCGCCGCGCCCGTCGGCGGCCCAGGCGCCCGGACCGGTTCGGCCGTCGGTCACGCACGGGTGGTCGACGGTCAGCGTGCGGCGGGCCAGCCGGTCGAGCAGCGCGATGCGGGCCGGCAGCGCGAACCGGCCGTAGGGGGCGGCCAGCACCTGGCCGGCCACCTCCCAGACCGGCCGGCGGCCGGCCAGCCAGGCGCTGCGGTCCTCGGCCAGCGCGAGCTTGCGCCGGCGCTGCGCCAGGTAGCCGGCCACGGCGACCGGGGCCACCGGACGGCCCGGCCGGTCCTCGCCCGGCAGCCGCTCGCGCAGCAGCACGCCGTCGACGAAGCCGAGCACCGGGGCGACCAGACCGGGCAGCCGCTCGGCGATCTGCGCGCGGTAGCGGCCGAAGCCGCCCAGGCCCGCCCACTCCGCGGTGAGCGAGAGCAGCACGGCCGAGCGGTCGGCCCGCTCCACCCGGACGGCCACCGGGACCGACAGGTGCGCCCAGCGGGACGGCCGGCCCACCGCGGGCGCGGTCACCTCGGCCACCCGCACGGAGTCGGGCAGCACGGCGGCCACGGTGCGCAGCAGTCCGGCCTCGCCCAGCCGCTCGCGCACCGCCCAGCGGTCGCCGGGCAGCAGCACGCACGGGTAGCGGTGCAGCGCCTCGGGCACCACCGCCGCGCCGAACAGCGCGAGCAGCGGCACCACGGCGGCGGCCGGGAAGCCGGCCCGCTCGGCCGCGCGGGCCACCGCCGCCACCGAGCCGCCGGTCTCCGGCGGGGCGTCCAGCAGCAGCACGGCGCCGCCGCGGCGGGCGGTGCGGCGGGCGGTCCGCCGCCGCCCGGGCAGCAGCGGACCGTGCGGGCGCACGGTGCCGACGGTGACCGCCGCGTAGCCGCGGGCCCGCAGCGCCGCGCCGGCCAGCGGGGCCAGGTAGCTGCCGGACGTGCGCACGCCGAGCACCAGCAGCGGGCGGCCGTGCTCGGGGTACTGGGCGGCGAACCGCCGGACCAGTTCGGCGACGTCCTGCGGGTGCTGGTCGAACCCGGCGAAGCACGGCGGCCGGCGCAGCACCGCGCGGCGCAGCGCCCGGCAGCCGGCCGGCCCGGTGGCGGCCGGCCGGGCGGCCGCCGACAGGCCCGGCCCGGCCTGGTCGGCCCGGCCGGGCACCAGCACCAGGTCGGCCAGTTGGTCGGTCAGCGCCGCCAGCCGGTCGCACCAGCGCCGCAGCGCCCACCGGCCGCGCCACGGGCGCAGCAGCACGGACAGCCGCGCCAGCACCCGCAGCAGCGCGCCGAACCGGCGGTCGGCCAGGTGCCGGGCGGCCCGCGGCAGGGCGCGGTCGGTGCCCTCCAGCAGGTCCTGCAGGATCTGGGTGGCACCGGCGGCGGCCAGGTAGGCCTCCAGCCAGTCGGCCCGCTCCACCTCCGCCAGCAGCCGCTCGGTCAGCTCGGGCACGGTCTGCAGCGGGTCGACCGCCACCGGCACCGGGGCGGCGGGGCGGTGGTCGTCCGGCACCGCGCGGCGCGAGGTGCGGATCTGTGCGTCGACCATGGTTCAGCCTCCCAGTCGGGCGGTGTTCGGCGAGTGCGACCCGCCGGTCAGTCCTCCACCGGGGGCGGGCCGCCGGCCGGTCGGCCGACGGCGGCGCGCAGCCGGCGGTAGACCCGCCAGCCCTTGGTGCGCAGCCGCTCCGGGCGGGGTGCGATGGGTGCGCCGTGGCCGGTCACCCACTGCTGGAACAGGTCGGGGGCGGTGTCCGCCCGGACCATCAGGCGGGCGATCCGCAGCGGGTCGTCGGCCTGCGAGCTGAAACGGTTCGCCACCGCGGTGGCCGAGGTCCAGCCGGCCTGGTGCACCTTGCGCCGCACGGCCGCGCTGTTGTAGCCGTGCGGGTAGGCGTAGTTGGTGACCGGGTGGCCGAGCGCGTCCTCCAGGATCCGCTTGCAGTCGGCCACCTCGGCGCAGAGCCGGGCCCGCCCCAGCGTGTCCAGCTGGGGGTGGGTCAGCGAGTGGCCGCCGATGTCGAAGCCGTAGGCGTCCAGGGTGGCCACCTGACGCCAGTTCAGCATCGGTGCGGGCGGCAGCAGGCTGCCGCTGCCCTCCTCGCCCGGCGGGTGGACCGCCCCGGTGGTCAGGTACAGGGTGGCGGGCAGGCCGCGCTCGGTGAGGATCGGCGCGACCGTCCAGTAGAAGTCCTCGAAGCCGTCGTCGAAGGTCAGCACGGCGCTGCGCTCGGGCAGCTGCGGCCCGCCGCGCTGGGCGGCGACCAGCCGGCGCAGCGGCACCACGGTGCGGCCCGCGTCCGCCAGCCGGTCCAGCTGCTCGGCGAACACGCTCGGGGCGACCGTGTACGGGGCGATCCAGGCGGGCGGGTCGGCGCTGACCGAGTGGTACAGCAGCACCGGGACGACGGTCATGGCGCACCGCTCCCCAGGTCGGTCAGCCGCCCGCGCAGGTAGCCGAGCACGGTGGCGCCGGTGCCCGCGCAGATCGCGGCGGCCACCCGCAGCTGCCCGGGGCGCAGCGCCCGGCCCACCGCGCGGGGCAGTGTGGCGCGCAGGTAGCTGCGTTCGCTGGCCAGCGCCCGGGCCCGGCCGGCGAACCGGGCCACGGTGGCCTTGGACAGGCCCTCGGCGTAGCAGCGGGCCCGGAAGTAGCCCCACCGGGCCCGGGTCCGCGGCACGTGGTGGCGCACTGCGGCGGCCGGGTCGTAGCGCAGTTCGCAGCCGGGGTGGGCGGCGGCCAGTCGCAGGCACAGCTCGGTCTCCTCGCAGCCCAGCGGCCGGGTGCCGATCCGGCCCAGCTCAGTGCGGAAGCCGCCGGCGGCGACCAGCTCGGCCCGCCGGAACGACATGTTGGCGCCGATGAAGTTCCGCACCGGCGCGGGGTGTTCGGGCAGGCCGCGGTAGCTGCAGCCGACCACCCAGTCGAACTCCGGCGGGAACCAGGCCGGTCGGCCGCCGTCCCAGCGGGGCCGGACCAGCCCGCCGACGCCCAGCACCGCCGGGTCCCGGTAGCCGGCCAGCAGGTGGCCGGTCCAGGCGGGTTCGGCCACCGCGTCGTCGTCCAGGAAGGCGATCACCTCGCCGTGCGCGTGCGCCACCGCGGTGTTGCGCGCCCCGGACAGCCCGCGGGCCTCCTGATTCGCCATCACCTGCACGTCGGGCCAGGCCAGTTCGGCCCGGGCGGCGAGTTCGGGGCAGTGGTCGACCACCAGCAGCACCTCCTCGGGCGGGTACTGCTGGTGGCGCAGCGAGTCCAGCGCGGCGCTCAGGTCGGCCCAGCGCCGCGTGGTGTAGGCGCAGACGGCGACGGTCAGGGTGGGCAGCGCGGGCATGGCTCAGCCTCCGATCCGGCGGGCCTGCAGCCGGCTGCGCAGGTAGCCGACCGGCCCGTAGGCCAGGCCGCGCAGCTCCAGCAGGCCCAGCCCCGGGGTCTGCGGCACCTCGTCGGAGTACCGCGAGGCCCGCTGGGCGGCCCGGCCGAGGCCCTTGGGCAGCCTCCGCAGCAGCGCCGCGCCCAGTTGCGGCTCCTGCACCAGGGCGGCGGCCACGAAGGCCCCGAACCCGGCGCCGTAGCCGAACGCCTGGGCCGGCACCGCCTCCGGCGCGCGCCGGTGGTGGTGCCAGATCAGCGCCTCGGGCTGGTAGGCCAGGGTGTAGCCGGCCGCCAGCACCCGCAGGAAGGCGAGCAGGTCGTCGCCGCCGCGGGCCGGGGTGCCGGTGCCCATCGCGGGGTCGAAGCCGCCGAGCCGGCGCAGCGTCGAGGTGCGGAAGGCCATGTTGGCTCCCGAACCGAACTGCCCGGCGGTGAAAGGGAAGAGCGGGTCGGCCGGCGGGTCGGCCAGCGACCAGCGCAGCGGGGCGAAGCCCTTGCTGAAGCCGGCCAGCCGCTCCAGCGCGAGCTGGGCGGGGGTCTGCAGTTCGGCGGGCAGGATCAGCCCGGTGACGCAGCCGATCCGCCGGTCCTGGCCGAACGCCTCGGCCAGCGCGGCCAGCCAGCGCGGGTCGGCCAGCGTGTCGTCGTCGGTGAACGCGCACAGTTCGCCGCGCACGGCGGGCAGCGCCGCGTTGTGCGCCCGGGCCAGGCCCGCCACCGGCTCGCGCAGGTAGTGGACCTGGCCGGCGTACCGCCGGCCGATCAGCTGCCGGGTGTCGTCGGACGACGGGGCGTTGTCCACGACGATCACCTCGAAGTGCGGATAGCCGTTCCGCAGCAGCGAGTCCAGGCAGCACCGCAGGCGTGCGGCGCGGTCGTGGGTGGCCACGACCACGCTGATCAGCGGCGGTTCCGCGGACGCCACGGCGCTGCCCGCCCGACGAGGGCGCGCCGCGGACGTCGCGGTGGTACCGGGCCCCGGGGGGGGCGGGGGGGGGCCCGGGGCGGTTTTGGCCGGGCGAAAGGCCGTGAGGGCC
>NZ_JBHYKG010000014.1:0-8787 GCF_042741245.1 Kitasatospora sp. NPDC058965 | reverse complement strand
CGACCTCGGTTATCAGGGGCGGTGCGGCGGTCGCCCCGGCGCTGCCCGCCCGACGCGGGCGGGCGGCGGAGCTCGCGGGGGTACGGGGCCCGGTGGCGACCGGGGTCGCCACCGGGACGGCGAGTTCACGATGAGCGGCAGCCGCCAGCGCCCGGCACAGGGCGGCCTGGCCGTCCGCGGTACCGGTGGCCGTGACCAGCCCGAGCGGGTGCCCGTGCAGCCGCACCAACGCCAACACGCCCGCGGCCGACGCGGCGTCGCCCTGGATCCGGCCGTCCGGCGAGCGGAGCTCGTACGGACGGGCCAGGTCCAGCTCGACCACCCGGACGGGGGTGTAGAGCGAGTCGCGGGCGGCGGGGCGGGGGCAGGCCGCCTCGGTGCGCCGGGCGGTGCCGTTCATCGCTCCCCCACGGCCTTCGTCTGCGCGGGCCGGGCGCCGGGGCGCTCGGCGATCAGGGTCCGCAGTACCCGTCGGCCGTCCGAGACCGCGTGCAGGTGCGAGCGCCCACTGCGGCGGGGGAGTTCGAGGCTCGGGACCTCGGCGATCCGAAGTCCCTTGCGCAGCGCGTGCGCGACCATCTCGGCCTCGATCTCGAAGCCGGTGGCGGACAGCTCCAGGGTGTCCAGGAAGCTGCGCCGGAACGCGCAGTAGCCGTAGCAGAGGTCGGTCAGCCGCGCGCCGTACAGGTGGTTGACCACGGCGAGCAGGGCGCGGTTGCCGAACGAGCGGATGGCGGTCAGGTCGAGCGAGCCGCCGCCGGAGAGGAACCGCGAGCCCTTGACGAAGTCGAAGCCGTGGTCCAGGAAGTGCAGGAAGTGCGGGATCTCGCCGGGCGACATCGAGCCGTCGGCGTCGATCATCACGATGTACTCGCCGGTGGCCGCCGCGAAGCCGGTGCGCAGCGCGTTGCCCTTGCCCGGGCCGCTCTGGCGGACCGTGCGCACGGTCGGCAGGCAGGTGCTGGCCATCTTCAGCGTGGCGTCCCGGGAGGCGCCGTCGACCAGCAGGACCTCGTCGACGCAGCGCGGGATCTGCTCGAAGACCCACGGGATGTTGAGTGCCTCGTCCCGGGCGGGCACCACCAGGCTGACGGTGCGTCGGGCTGATCTGCGATCGGTGGCCCGGCGGGTCAGGCGGTCGTCCGCGCGACGGGCCGGCGTAGGAGGTTGCGCGTCGGCATGCGCGTCGGCATGCCCGGGCAGAGTGGTGCTCATCGCTGACTGCCTCTCCTGAGGCAAGGGGGTACCCCTGGACGCAGGGGTGACCCTGGCGGTATCCGAAAACCCCCCGAAACGCCCCCGGCTCCCCCGCGATCCCCACCGCCCCCGCGGCCCGCTCCCTCGGGCTACCCGACCCCTAGGTTCCCCATCAGACCACCGGATCCGCCGCCGGTCAAGCGATTTGCGGCTATTTGTCCGATTCCATGATGCGCCGGACGATCTCCTCCGGGCGGGCCGGGCGGCCGAAGTGCCAGCCCTGGGCCCGGTCGCAGCCCATCTGCCGGAGCCGGTCCGCGTGGTCGGCGTTCTCCACGCCCTCCGCGGTCACCGTCAGCCCCAGGGTGTGCGCCAACGAGACCAGGCCGCCGACGATCCGCCAGCCCAGCACCTGCTCGCGCCCGGTGTCCTTGAGGTCGCTGACGAAGGAGCCGGCGATCTTCAGGCTGGAGACCGGCAGGTCGCGCAGGTAGGCCAGGTTGGACCAACCGGTGCCGAAGTCGTCCACCGCCAGCGAGACGCCCATGTCCACCAGCGAGTGCAGGGCGCGCAGCGACTCGTCCTTCGGGCCGACCACCGCGCTCTCGGTGATCTCCAGCTGCAGCCGGCTCGGCTCCAGCCCGCAGGACCGCAGGATCCGGTCGATGTCGGTGACCAGCCCGGCGTTGCGCACCTGACGGACCGCCAGGTTGACGTTGATCTGCGGCGCCCGGTCGCCGAACTGCCGTGCCCAGTCGGCCGCCTGTCCGCAGGCCTGCTCCAGCACCCAGCGGCCCAGCGGCATGATCAGGCCGGTCTCCTCGGCCGTGCCGATGAACTCGTCCGGGCCGAGCACGCCCAGCTGCGGGTGGCGCCAGCGCACCAGCGCCTCGACCGCCGACAGCGAGCCGTCGGCCAGCAGGCAGAGCGGCTGGTAGTCGATGAAGAACTCGCCGCGGTCCAGCGCCACCGGCATCCGCACCGACACCGCGTACCGGCTCACCGAGCGGGCGTTGCGCTGCGGGTCGAAGAGCGTCCAGCGGCCGCGGCCCTCCTCCTTGGCCCGGTACAGGGTGAGGTCGGCGGCCCGCACCGCGGCCATCGGCGTGGTGGCCGCCACCGGCCGCTCCAGCACGCCGACGCTGGCGCCGATGGCCAGTCGGTGGCCGTCGATCGGCACCGGCTTGGCCAGCGCCGCCAGCACCGTCTTGGCGGCCGCCACGGCCTCCTGCTCGCCCCGGCAGTCCTCCAGCAGCACCACGAACTCGTCGCCGCCCAGCCGGGCCACCAGGTGCCCCAGCGGGCGCAGCGCGGACTCCAGCCGCAGCGCCACGGCGGCCAGCAGCTGGTCGCCCATCTCGTGGCCCAGGCTGTCGTTGACCACCTTGAACCCGTCCAGGTCGACGTAGCACAGGCCGAACCGGGCGCCGGGCTCGGGCGAGTCGAAGACCGCCTCCAGCCGCTCGAAGAAGGCCGAGCGGTTGGGCAGGCCGGTCAGCGGGTCGTGGGTGGCCTGGTGGCGCAGCCGCTCCTGCAGCCGGTAGCGGTCGGTGATGTCCTCCAGCATCGCCACCTGGTAGACCGGGGTGCCGTCGTCGTCGCGGATCAGCGAGCAGGTGAGGTGGGTCCACACCACCTCGCCGTCCTGGCGGTAGTACGGCTTGTCGAAGGAGAAGTGCTCCCGCTTGCCGGAGACCATCTCCTCGTAGGCCTCCCAGACGCCCGAGGAGTCCTCCGGGTGCACCAGGTCGTTGACCCGGCGGCCCTGCATGTCCCCCGGGCGGGCGCCGAAGATGTCCTGCAGCGCCTTGTTGACCGCCAGGATGTTGCCCTCGACGTCACCGATCCCGATGCCGATCGCCGCCGACTCGAACAGGGCCCGGAACCGGGCCTCGGACTCGCGCAGCGCCCGCTCGGCCTCGCGGCGGGCGGTGTCGGCGGCCAGCCGGATCGCCTCCTGCTCCTGCAGGGTGCGCTCGCGCAGCGCCTCGGCCCAGCCGGCCGCGAAGGCGCCGGCCAGGTCGGCGTAGCGCGGCTGGCCCGGTCCGCCGGCGTGGATCAGGCTGATCGCGCCGGCCAGCAGGCCCGGGTCGGTGAAGTGCGACTCCACCAGCAGCGCGCCGGCCTCGGCGGCCGCGCCGGTGTCCAGCCCGTCGTCGGCCTGGGCCAGGTGCAGCAGCTCGGTGGTGCGGGTGACCAGCCGGTGCAGCGCGTCCGGGTGCATCGCGGTGCCCTGGCTGCCGCGCAGCAGGCTGCCCCAGCGCTCCGGGTCCGGGACGGCCGGTTCGACGGCCCCGACCTCGGGCTCGTCCCGGACCGGGCGCGGCCTGCTCACGGCAGCAGCCCCACGCCGACCAGCCCGACCATCCGCTCCGGGTGCTCGCCGACCGCCTCCGGCTCCTCCGGCCGCCACTGCGGCAGGTACACCACGCCGGGCTCGACCATCTCGAAGCCGTCGAAGAAGTGGTGGATCCGCTCGGCCGAGCGCATCGTCATCGGCGTGGGCGTGCGGCGGTAGAGCTCCTGGTGGGTCGCGGCCTGGTCCGGCCGGCCCTCCAGCGAGGCGTGGCAGATCGCCAGCGCACTGCCGGGCGGCAGCGCGTCGCGCAGCGTGGCCAGGATGGCGTCCGGGTCCTGCTCGTCGGTGACGAAGTGCAGCACCGCGACCAGCAGCAGCGCCACCGGCTCGCCCTCGGCGAGCAGCTCGGCCACCTCGGGCCGGGACAGCAGGGTCTGCGGGTCGGTGAGGTCGGCGTCCACCACGGAGCACAGCTCGTCGTGCTCCAGCAGCAGGCGGCTGTGCGCCACCGCGACCGGGTCCTTGTCGACGTAGACCACCCTGGCCCGCGGCTGGATCTCCCGGGCCACCTCGTGCACGGCGCCGAAGGTCGGGATGCCGGAGCCGATGTCCAGGAACCGGGTGAAGCCCTGCTGCGCCAGGTACGTCACCGCACGGCGCAGGAAGGCCCGGTTCGCCCGCATGATCAGCGGCAGGTCGGGCCAGAGCTCGATGGCCTTGCGCGCCATCTCGCGGTCGGCGGCGAAGTTGTGCGAGCCGCCCAGGTAGTAGTCGTACACACGGGCCGCTGCCGGACGGTCAAGATCCATACCCGCGGGCACCCACGACGGTCGCCGCATCAGGGACCCCTTCCGACACAGTTTTGGACAAGAGGCACAAAGATCATCCTACGGGAACCACTGCTTCCGCAAGCGCCCGGCGGGACCCGCGTGGCCCGCCCGTCCCACCTGCCGTCCGCCGCCGTGGAGCGGAGAATGGCCGCATGGCAGGACGGATCGAGGACTACGCCCTGGTCGGAGACCTGCAGACCGCCGCCCTGGTGGCCCGGGACGGTTCGGTCGACTGGCTCTGCCTGCCCAGGTTCGACTCCCCCAGCTGCTTCGCCGCACTGCTCGGCGACCGGCGGCACGGCCACTGGCGGCTGGCCCCCGATGCGGCCGAAAGCTACCAGGTCTCGCGCGACTACCGGGACGGCACCCTGGTGTTGGAGTCCCGCTGGGCCGGACCGGACGGATCGGTCCAGGTCACCGACTTCATGCCGCAGCGGGACGGCGATCCGCGGCTGATCCGGCTCGTCACCGGCCTCGACGGCACCGTGCCGATGACCGGCGAGCTGCGGCTGCGCTTCAACTACGGGCGCAGCGTGCCCTGGGTGCGCCGCACCGACCACCACCGGGTGGCGGTGGCCGGGCCCGACTCGGCCTGGCTCCGGGTGCCGGACGGGGTGCACACCTACGGGCAGGACGGCGCCACCCGCTCCGACTTCACCGTGCGGGCCGGCGACTGCGTCCCGTTCGTGCTCACCTGGCAGCCCTCGCACCGCGGCGCCGCGTACCGGGTGGACCCGCAGCGCGAGTTGCGCCAGACCACCGAGGACTGGCAGCGGTGGGCCGACGGCTGCCGCTACCGCGGTCCGTGGCGGGACGCGGTGCTGCGGTCGCTGATCACCCTGAAGGCGCTGGCCTACGCGCCCACCGGCGGCATCGTGGCCGCGGCCACCGCCGCGCTGCCCGAGGCGCTGGGCGGCGAGCGCAACTGGGACTACCGGTACTGCTGGCTGCGCGACTCCAGCATGACGCTGTCCGCCCTGCTGCGCGGCGGCTTCCGGGAGGAGGCGGCGGCCTGGCGGCGCTGGCTGCTGCGGGCCATCGCCGGCGACCCCGGCGACCTGCAGGCCGTCTACGGCGTGGCCGGCGAGCGCGGACTGCCGGAGACCGAGGCCGGCTGGCTGCCCGGCTACGAGGGTTCGGGGCCGGTGCGGTTCGGCAACGCCGCCGTCGGCCAGCTCCAGCTGGACGTGTACGGCGAGGTGGTGGACACGCTCTACCTGGCGTACGCCGCCGGACTGCCGATGGAGCGTCAGGTCTGGGGCCTGCTGCGGTCGTTGATGGACTACCTGGAGCGGCACTGGCGGGAGCCGGACGAGGGCCTGTGGGAGGTGCGCGGCCGGCGGCGGCAGTTCGTCCACTCCAAGGTGATGAGCTGGGTGGCCGCCGACCGCGCCGTCCGGCTCGCCGAGGCGACCGGCCTGCCCGCGCCGGTGCGGCGCTGGCGGGAGCTGCGGTCGGCGGTGCACGCGGACGTGCTGGCGCACGGCTACGACGAACGCCTCGGCGCCTTCGTGCAGCACTACGGCGGGCGGGAGTTGGACGCGGCCGTGCTCTTCGTGGCGAAGACCGGGTTCCTGCCGCCGGACGATCCGCGGGTGGTCCGCACCGTGCTCGCGGTGCGCGACCGGCTGGACCACGGCGGCTTCGTCCGGCGCTACCAGCAGGACGGCCTGCCGGGGGCCGAAGGCGCCTTCGTGGCCTGCTCGTTCTGGCTGGCCGACGCACTGGCCGAGATCGGGCGGCGGGCCGAGGCCGAGGAGCTGTTCGACCGCACGGTCCGGCTCGGCAACGACGTGGGGCTGCTCTCGGAGGAGTGGGACCCGCTGACGGAGCGTCAGCTCGGCAACACCCCGCAGGCGTTCAGCCACGTGGCGCTGGTGAACGCGGCGTTCACGCTGGCCGGTGCGTGAGGGCCCCCGGTCCCGCCGGAGGCCCCCACCGACTGCCCGGGTACTACTCGACCGTCACCGACTTGGCGAGGTTGCGCGGCTTGTCCACGTCGCGCTGCAGGGCGACCGCCGCGTGGTACGCGAACAGCTGCAGCGGGATGTTGAGCAGCAGCGGGTCCAGCTCCGGCTCGTTGCGCGGCACCAGCAGGGTGTGGGTGGCCAGCTTCGGGTCGGGGGCGGTGTGCGCGATGGCCAGCACCCGGCCCGCGCGGGCCCGGATCTCGCCCAGCGTGGTGAGGTTCTTGTCCAGCAGCTCGTCGTCCGGCACCAGCGCCACGGTGGGCAGCTCGGGGCTGATCAGGGCCAGCGGGCCGTGCTTGAGCTCGGAGGCGGGGTACGCCTCGGCGTGCACGTAGCTGATCTCCTTGAGCTTCTGGGCGCCCTCGCGGGCCACCGGGTAGCCGCGCACCCGGCCGATGAACATCATGCCCTCGCAGTCGGCGTACTCGGCCGCCAGCTCGGCGATCTCCTTGTCCTTCTCCACGATCTCGCGGATCTGGCCGGGCAGCGCCTTCAGGCCCTCGACGATCCGGCGGCCGTCGGCCGGCGAGAGGTCGTTGATCCGGCCGAAGTGCAGGGCCAGCAGGGCGAAGGCGACCACGGTGGAGGTGAAGGCCTTGGTCGAGGCGACCGAGATCTCCGGGCCGGCGTGCAGGTAGATGCCGCCGTCGCAGGCCCGGGCGATGGCGCTGCCGACCGTGTTGACCACGCCGAGCACCCGGCCGCCCTTGCGCTTGACCTCCTGCACGGCGGCCAGCGTGTCGTAGGTCTCGCCGGACTGACTGACCGCGACGTACAGGGTGTCGGCCTCGATCACCGGGTTGCGGTAGCGGAACTCCGAGGCCGGCTCGGAGTCGGCGGGGATCCGGGCCAGCTCCTCGATCAGCTGGGCGCCCATCTGGCCCGCGTAGTAGGCGGACCCGCAGCCGATGATCTTCACCCGGCGGATGTCGCGCAGCTCGCGGGCGTCCATGTTGAGCCCGCCGAGGTGGGCGGTGGCGAACCGCTCGTCGAGGCGGCCGCTGAGGGTGCGCTCCACGGCGGAGGGCTGCTCGTGGATCTCCTTGATCAGGAAGTGCGCGTGGCCCGCGGTGTCGTAGGAGTCGATCTCCCAGTCCACGGTGGAGGGCTGACGGGTCGTCGGGCGGGCGTCCTCGGTGAAGGTGCGGAAGCCGTCGGCCCGGACCACGGCGAGCTCGCCGTCCTCCAGGTGGACCACCTGGCGGGTGTAGCGGACCAGCGCGGCCACGTCGGAGGCGGCGAACATCTCCTTCTCGCCCAGGCCCAGCACGATCGGGCTGCCGTTGCGGGCGACCACGATCCGGTCCGGCTGCTCGGCGTCCACCACGGCGATGCCGTAGGTGCCGACCACCAGCTTGAGCGCGGCCCGCACCGCCTCCTCCAGCTCCACGCCCTCCCCGCTGTGCGCGGCGATCAGGTGGACCAGCACCTCGGTGTCGGTCTCCGAGCTGAAGACCGCGCCCTCGGCGGTCAGCCTGACCCGCAGCTGGTCGGCGTTCTCGATGATGCCGTTGTGCACCACCGCGAACCGGCCGGCGTTGTCCAGGTGGGGGTGGGCGTTGGCGTCGCTGGGCTCGCCGTGGGTGGCCCAGCGGGTGTGGCCGATGCCGGTGCTGCCCTTGAACCGGGCCGGGACGGCCGCGGCCAGGTCGGCGACCCGGCCCTTGGTCTTGCGGACCTTCAGGCCCGCCCCCTTGCCGGTGACCGCGACCCCGGCCGAGTCGTATCCGCGGTACTCCAGGCGCTGCAGGCCTTCGAGGAGGAACGGGGTGGCGTCCTTGGGACCGATGTAGGCGACGATTCCGCACATGGTGAGGGGTGGCTCCTGATCGGGTTGAGGGAAGGGCGGACGGCGCGGGCGGGCGACGGGCCCCGGAGACCCGCATCTCCGTCGACCCTCCGCCGCGCTATCCGTAGACGATGCGCCGCAGTTGGCGCGCCGACAGCTCGGGCGCGGCCACCCGCCGGGCGGGCAGCTCGACCGCGAGCCGCGCGAAGATCTGCTCGTTGGTCAGTCCGCGCGCCTGCAGTTCCGCGTGCCGGCGCTGGACGAACTCGGTGGCCGTCTCCGAGAAGTACGCCAGCACCTCTGCCACCACCCGCGCCGCCTCACCCGGTCCCAGCACGCTGGTGCGGGTCAGGTGGGCGATCAGGTCCGCGAAGGGCGGCTGCTGCTGGGGTGGAAGGGGATACTGACTGGCCACAGAGAGTGAGACTAGGCGGGCAGTCCGAAAAAACCAAGAATCCTGCCCGGAATCGGGCAGGCCTTGACGGTTCTCCTTCACTCGAACGCACCATCGGGGCGCCGAACGGACGTGCCAGCCCCTTCCCCTCGCACTCCCGGCCCAGGAAGGCCACCGCCGTGGAACCGCAGGACGCGGCCCGGCCGGGCCGGTGGCCGCTCGCCCGCCCCGGGCTGCTGCTCTCCGGACCGGGCGCGGTCGTCTCCGCGATCGCCCCGGGCTCCCTCGCCGCTGCCGGCCGCCGGCGG
>NZ_JBHYKG010000013.1:0-62743 GCF_042741245.1 Kitasatospora sp. NPDC058965 | reverse complement strand
GCCGGGGCCAACCGGGTCTGTCCTGCGCGAGGCTTCCGACAAATCGGATATTCCTCACGTAGTGTCAACTCATGCCTACGCCACACGGGTCCCGCGGCGGCATGGCCTTCAGCGCCGACGAAGTGCGCGTGCTGCGCCGTGCCCTCGCCCAGGCCCTCCACCCCACTGTCCCCGCCCAGCTGCCGCTGGGCGCCGACCTGGCCGCCCTCTGGGCGGAGGACGTCCAGGAGGCGTTGCGGCTGGCCGAGGCGATCGACGAGGCCGTCCAGGAGGGCGGCCGGCTGCGCGGTTTCCTGCTCGCCGAGCTGGTCCGCTACCGCGCGGCCCTGCCCGGGAGCGCCCGCGGCTACCTGGAACGCCTGGAGGAGGCCGTCACCGACGGTTACCTGCCCGAGCCCGACGACCTCTCCGCCCTTCGCGCCCTCGGCCGCCAGCCCTGCGGCCCGGCCGAACGCCACCGCCGCTCCCGGCTGGCCGGCCGGTGCCACGCACTGGCCGAGGCCGCCGTCCGCGAACGCCTGGAACGCGCGCCCCGCCACCTGATGGCCGTCCCCAGTCCCGCCCCCGCAGGAGGACCGATGCCCACCCCCGCCCCGGACCGCCCGACCCCGCGCGTCCCCACCCCCGCCGACCTCTTCGCCCGCCGCCCCAAGCCCCCCGCCACCCGCCCCGCCCCGCCGGAGCCGGACGAACCGGCGGACCTCGGGGACCTGGCGGACGAGCTGGACGAGGAGCTGGCCACCGGGACGGGGTGAGGGCGCTATGTCGACAAGGTGATGGTGGCGGACCTGATCGATGGTCACGATTTGCCAAACAAATGAGAAATTTGGCCGCCACCTGTCACCCAATGACCGTTTGCTCCCGACCTATCCGGCTGCCGGAAGCCTGCGCGTCGGCCTATGGTCCCCTCTGAACTTTCACAATTCAGGGGGGACCTGTGTTCTCAGCCCGCACCCGCCGGGTCGCCGTCGGCACCGCCGCGGCCGGCCTGCTGGCCGCCGTGGCCGCCGCCGTCCCGGCACACGCCGCCGGCACCTCGCTCCAGCTCGTCCTGCCCAACTCCGTGCAGCTCCCGCTGACGCCGCCGGCCAACCCGATGTCGGACGGGAACAGCCTGCTGAACGTGACCATCGGCACCGGCACCGCGACGATCCAGCAGGCCACGCTCACCTTCGACGCGAGCGCGCTGGCCGGCATCGCCGACTTCCACAGCCAGGGCTCCTGCACCGCCGGCGGCGCGGTCACCACCTGCCACGAGGACCACCTGCCGACCGGTGGGACCGGCATCGGCGACCACCTGTGGCTCACGGCCGCGCCGGGCGTCAAGCCGAACACCACCGGCGTGCTGCACGTCGCCCTCTCCTCCCCGGAGGCCACCGGCGCCACCGCCGACCTCAAGGTCACCGTCGGCGGGCCCGACCTGAAGGTCAAGGACCTGCCGGCGGTGTCCCACCTCAAGCCGGGCGACACGTTCTCCCCGGCGGTCGAGGTCGCCAACCTCGGTCCGGTGCCCACCACCAAGCTCTACGTGGAGTTCGTGCTGCCGGACGGCCTGGCGGCCGACCGGCGCGCCGCGAACTGCGTCTACGCGGACGCCCCGGCGGTCGCCACCGGCCCGCTCGACGCGCCCGGCAGCCAGCGACTGCCCAGCCGGACGCTGGCCGAGTGCATCGTGGACGCCACCGTCGCGCCCGGCGAGGTCTTCAGGCTGGACCCGGTGACGTTCGGGGTCACCAGGACCGCGCTGTACATGCTCCCCGCGATCTCCGTCTTCCCGACCGAGGACGCGCGCGGCGCCGAGTACCCGCACTGGGCGAAGCAGTACGGCATGCACGCGGGGACCGGCACCCCGCTGACCGCCACCCGGACCACCGACGACGCCCTGCTGCACGCCCCGCGCCGGGCCGGGGACGACGGGATCCGGGTCGACCTCTCCGCGGACAACACCGCGAACTTCGTCGCCCTCGGCAACTGGGCGCCGCAGGGCGACGGCAAGCAGGGCACCCTGACGGTCGGCCTGCGCAACGACGGCCCGGCCTCGGTCGTCTACGACGGCAGCGGCGACGACCCGGCCGACGTCAAGCTCGTGCTCCCGCAGGGCAGCACGGTGACCAAGGCGCCGGCCGACTGCTACGTGCTGGACAAGGCCGCCCCGCTGGTCTACGCCTGCCGCCCCTCCTACGTGGTCGCAGCGGGCAGCACGCACGGCTTCGACTTCCAGCTCAAGGTCGACCCGAGCACCTCGCCCACCGCGCAGGCCTACCTGGTGAGCGCCTACGAGCTCAGCAACCCCAAGGCGAGCACCCTGCAGTTCGATCCGAACCCGGCCGACAACTCGGTCCGGGTGAGCCTGGTCCAGGCCGCCCCGACGGCCACACCCAGCGCCTCCAGTGCCCCCGGCGAGGACTCCACCGACCCCGCCGTGGTGCACGCCGGTGACGACGGCAAGGGCCTCGCCTTCACCGGCGGCGGCTCGCACGCCGGCCTGATCGCCGGGATCGGCGGGGCCGCCGTGCTGGCCGGTGCCGGGGTGCTGCTGCTGGTGAACCGCCGCCGCAGGGCCGGCGAGCACGCCTGACGGACGATCCGCACCACCACTGCCCCGGTACCGGTCTCGGCCGGTGCCGGGGCAGTGCTCCGCGCTCGCTACCCTGGTGAGGTGAGCGACCAGAGCACCCTTCCCGCGACCGACGACCTTCCCGAGCAGATGCGTGTGCGGCGCGAGAAGCTCGACCGGCTCCGTGCCGCGGGCATCGACCCGTACCCGGTCGGCTTCCCCCGCACCACCAGCATCGCCGACCTGCGGGCCAAGCACCCGGACCTGGCGCCGGACACCGCGACCGGCGAGCGGGTGGGCGTCACCGGCCGCGTGGTGCTGGCCCGCACCGGGGGCAAGCTCTGCTTCGCCACCCTGCGCGACGGCACCGGCGACCTCCAGGTGATGTTCTCGCTGGACAAGCTCGGCGAGGAGCGGCTGGCCGCGTGGAAGGCCGACATCGACCTGGGCGACCAGGTGGGCGTCGAGGGCGAGGTGATCACCTCCCGCCGCGGCGAGCTGAGCGTGATGGTGGACGCCTGGGCGCTGACCGCCAAGTGCCTGCGCCCGCTGCCCGACAAGCACAAGGGCCTGACCGACCCGGAGGCGCGGGTCCGCCAGCGGTACGTGGACCTGATCGTCAACCCCGAGGCGCGCGAGATGCTCCAGCTGCGCACCAAGGTGATCCGCTCGATCCGCCGCACCTACGAGGACCGCGGCTACCTCGAGGTCGAGACGCCGATGCTGCAGCCGATCCACGGCGGGGCCAACGCGCGGCCGTTCGTCACCCACATCAACGCCTACGACATCGACCTCTACCTGCGCATCGCCACCGAGCTCTACCTCAAGCGGCTGGTGGTCGGCGGCGCCGAGAAGGTCTTCGAGATCAACCGGAACTTCCGCAACGAGGGCGCCGACGCGACCCACAACCCGGAGTTCACCGCGCTGGAGTCCTACGAGGCCTACGGCGACTACGACACCCAGGCCGAGCTGATCCGGGCGATCGTCGTCAACGCCGCCCGGGACGCGCTGGGCACCACCGTGGTGCGCGGCACCGACCCGCACGGGGTGGAGCACGAGATCGACCTGGCCGAGCCGTGGGAGGAGATCAGCGTCTACCCGGGCATCTCGGCCCGGATCGGCGCCGAGGTCACCCCGCAGACCAGCGTCGAGGAGCTGCGCGAGCTCTGCGACGGGGCCGGCGTCCCCTACGAGAAGGAGTGGGGCCACGGCCAGATCGTGCTGGAGATGATCGAGCGGCTGCTGGAGGAGAACGCGATCCGCCCGACCTTCCTCCGGGACTACCCGACCGAGGTCTCCCCGCTCACCCGCCAGCACCGGTCGGTGCCGGGCGTGGCCGAGAAGTGGGACCTGGTGATCTTCGGCACCGAGATCGGCACCGCCTACTCCGAGCTGATCGACCCGGTCGAGCAGCGGGCCCGCCTCACCGCCCAGTCGCTGCTGGCGGCCGGCGGCGACGTAGAAGCGATGCAGGTGGACGAGGACTTCCTGCGCGCCCTGGAGTACGCGATGCCGCCCACCGGTGGCCTGGGCCTCGGCGTGGACCGGCTGATCATGCTGCTCACCGGCAAGAACATCCGCGAGACCGTGCTCTTCCCGCTGGTGAAGCCCGAGGCCCGGAAGGCGGCCGGCAAGGCCGACGGGGCCGAGGACGCGGACGCCACCGAGGACGCCGACCCGACAGAGAAGGAGTGATGATCCGATGCAGTACGTCAGTGCGATCGTGCCGCCGCTGGTGATGGCGATCGGTTTCGGCTTCCTGGTGCGGGCCATCATCCGCAGCCAGGGCGGTGCCCAGAAGGGCAAGGAGGACGCCGCCGCCGAGGCGCTGGCCCGGGCCGCGAGCCGGCCGGCCGAGTAATCCCGCAAGAGGCGCCAGGCGCCCCCCCCGTTTCCGGGGCGGCGCCTGTTCCTTTATCGACAGGCCCGGCATCCCGGGCGCCCGAAAGGCCCGGCCGAAGCCGAAAGCGGCGCGCACGGGGGGACGCGATAGCAAGCCGCCGCGCCGGGCGCGATAGCGTCTCGCCATGGAGGTCACCATCCGCCGGGCGCGGACCAGTGATGTGCGGGCCGTGCGGCGGCTCATCGACGCCTACGCGCGCGACAGCATTCTGCTCGACAAGCCCACGGTCACACTGTTCGAATCCATCCAGGAGTTCTGGGTCGCCGAACGCGACGACGACGCCACAGTGGTTGCTTGTGGCGCGCTGCACGTGATGTGGGAGGACCTGGCGGAGGTCCGCACCCTCGCGGTGGACCAGTCCTGCCGCGGCCACGGGATCGGGCACGTCCTGTTGGAGAAGCTCTTGCAGACCGCGCGTTGGCTCGGTGTCCGTCGGATTTTCTGCTTGACGTTCGAGGTGGCCTTCTTCTCGAAACACGGCTTCGTGGAGATCGGGGAAACCGATGATGGTACGACAGACCCGGCCGTCATCGCTACGGAAGTGTATGAAGAACTCCTTCGCTCCTACGACGAAGGAGTCGCGGAGTTCCTCGACCTGGAGCGGGTGAAGCCCAACACCCTGGGCAACTCGCGCATGCTGCTGCACCTCTGATCGGCCACCGCGAAGGCACCCGCGACTTGCCGTACTGCGCTTGGGCCGGACCGGCCGAACAGAGCGGGGTTTGTGTTTTTCGAGAAAAGGCGGTTTCCTTTCCCTTAGGCATTGGGTCGTTAAGAGGAAAGGGAGTCCCGTGGCACAGAGGGTGCAGGTCATTCTTGAAGACGATCTCGACGGCGGTTCGGCGGACGAGACGGTGACGTTCGCCCTCGACGGCGTTGCCTACGAGATCGACCTGAAGTCCGGCAACGCGGAGAAGCTGCGCAACCTGCTCGCTCCGTACGTCGAAAAGGGCCGCAAGCAGAGCGGCCGGCTCACCAGCGCCCGGCGCACCGGCAGCCGCGGCACCGCGCGCCCGGCCACCGGCAGCGCGGACACCGCGAAGATCCGCACGTGGGCCAAGGACAACGGCTACAACGTCAACGACCGCGGCCGGGTCCCCAGCAACGTGCGCGAGGCCTACGAGGCGGCCAACGCCTCCTGACGGCCCCTGCCCCACCGGCAGGACCGGGCGCGGCCACGACGGGGCGCGGAGGGCACCCCTCCGCGCCCCGTGGCCGTCCGCCGACGGGCTGCGCGGGCCGGCTCCGGGGCCGGCCCGGGGCGGTGCGGCCGGTCGGTCCGGATCCCCGGTTGAACGCTCACGGACTGTGCAACGCTGGAACGACGGCACGGTCACGGCGTCCGGGCAACCCCTGCGCACCGGCCCCCCGTTCGGCCCTACCCCTGAACCCCCGTCACCCGGTCCCGACTCCGGGTGACTTCTCGCCGGGCGAACAACGCCACCGGGGAAACTGCACGAGAACAGTCGGAATTTCCGGTATGAATGCAGGTGGGACGGTCATCCGGGGGCCCTCGGGGTCGCCGGAGCGTCTGGGCCCGGAGCGTGTTCGCCATTGGCGTAGCGGCAAGTGGTGCATCGGCCGCACTGGCGGGAACACCGTCTCCCAGCACCAGGTTGGGAAGGGTGTCGGCTGGTCGCGCAGCTTGATTTCCCCGCATCCTGCGGGGAACCACGAGGGCCGCGCCGCTGAGCGGGACTAGCATGCGGAAGGACAGGGCGGGGACAGTCCCCGAACTGCCCGACCGCTCTGAGGAGCGATTAACGATGTTCGAGAGGTTCACCGACCGCGCGCGGCGGGTTGTCGTCCTGGCTCAGGAAGAAGCCCGGATGCTCAATCACAACTACATCGGCACCGAGCACATCCTCCTGGGCCTGATCCACGAGGGCGAGGGTGTCGCCGCTAAGGCCCTGGAGAGCCTCGGGATCTCTCTTGAGGCGGTCCGCCAGCAGGTCGAGGAGATCATCGGCCAGGGCCAGCAGGCCCCGTCCGGTCACATCCCCTTCACTCCCCGGGCCAAGAAGGTGCTGGAGCTCTCGCTGCGCGAGGCCTTGCAGCTCGGCCACAACTACATCGGCACCGAGCACATCCTGCTCGGCCTGATCCGCGAGGGCGAGGGCGTCGCCGCCCAGGTCCTGGTGAAGCTGGGCGCCGACCTGAACCGGGTGCGCCAGCAGGTCATCCAGCTGCTGTCCGGCTACTCCGGCGGCGGCAAGGAGTCGGCCACGGCCGGCGGGCCCGCCGAGGGCACCCCGTCGACCTCGCTGGTGCTCGACCAGTTCGGCCGCAACCTCACCCAGGCCGCCCGCGAGGCCAAGCTCGACCCGGTGATCGGGCGCGAGAAGGAGATCGAGCGGGTCATGCAGGTGCTGTCCCGCCGCACCAAGAACAACCCGGTGCTGATCGGCGAGCCCGGCGTCGGCAAGACCGCCGTCGTCGAGGGCCTGGCCCAGGCGATCGTCAAGGGCGAGGTCCCGGAGACGCTCAAGGACAAGCAGCTCTACACGCTGGACCTGGGCGCCCTGGTGGCCGGCTCGCGCTACCGCGGTGACTTCGAGGAGCGCCTGAAGAAGGTCCTCAAGGAGATCCGCACCCGCGGCGACATCATCCTGTTCATCGACGAGCTGCACACCCTGGTCGGCGCGGGCGCCGCCGAGGGCGCGATCGACGCCGCCAGCATCCTCAAGCCGATGCTGGCCCGCGGCGAGCTGCAGACCATCGGTGCCACCACGCTGGACGAGTACCGCAAGCACCTGGAGAAGGACGCCGCGCTGGAGCGCCGCTTCCAGCCGATCCAGGTGGCCGAGCCCTCGCTCCCGCACACCATCGAGATCCTCAAGGGCCTGCGCGACCGGTACGAGGCGCACCACCGGGTGTCCATCACCGACGCCGCCCTGGTCGCCGCCGCCACCCTGGCCGACCGGTACATCTCGGACCGCTTCCTGCCGGACAAGGCGATCGACCTGATCGACGAGGCCGGTTCCCGGATGCGCATCCGCCGGATGACCGCGCCGCCGGACCTGCGCGAGTTCGACGAGAAGATCGCCGAGGTCCGCCGCGAGAAGGAGAGCGCGATCGACGCGCAGGACTTCGAGAAGGCCGCCTCGCTGCGCGACGACGAGAAGCAGCTCCTGAACGCGAAGTCCAAGCGCGAGAAGGAGTGGAAGGCCGGCGACATGGACGTCGTCGCGGAGGTGGACGAGGAGCTCATCGCCGAGGTCCTGGCCACCGCCACCGGCATCCCGGTCTTCAAGCTGACCGAGGAGGAGTCCTCCCGCCTGCTGCGCATGGAGGACGAGCTGCACAAGCGCGTCATCGGCCAGAAGGACGCCATCAAGGCGCTCTCCCAGGCGATCCGGCGCACCCGTGCGGGCCTCAAGGACCCGAAGCGCCCCGGTGGCTCGTTCATCTTCGCCGGCCCCTCGGGCGTCGGTAAGACCGAGCTCTCCAAGACGCTGGCCGAGTTCCTGTTCGGCGACGAGGACGCGCTGATCTCCCTCGACATGTCGGAGTTCAGCGAGAAGCACACCGTCTCCCGGCTGTTCGGCTCCCCGCCCGGCTACGTGGGCTACGAGGAGGGCGGCCAGCTCACCGAGAAGGTGCGCCGCAAGCCGTTCTCGGTCGTCCTGTTCGACGAGGTCGAGAAGGCCCACCCGGACATCTTCAACTCGCTGCTGCAGATCCTGGAGGACGGTCGCCTGACCGACTCCCAGGGCCGGGTCGTGGACTTCAAGAACACGGTCATCATCATGACCACCAACCTCGGCACCCGGGACATCTCCAAGGGCTTCAACCTGGGCTTCGCGGCCACGGGCGACACCCAGTCCGGCTACGAGCGGATGAAGGCCAAGGTCGGCGAGGAGCTCAAGCAGCACTTCCGCCCCGAGTTCCTCAACCGCGTCGACGACATCGTGGTCTTCCACCAGCTGTCCGAGGAAGACATCATCCAGATCGTCGACCTCATGATCGACAAGGTGGACGCCCGGCTCAAGGACCGCGACATGGGCCTGGAGCTCAGCGTCGAGGCCAAGAAGCTGCTGGCCAAGCGCGGCTACGACCCGATCCTGGGTGCCCGTCCGCTGCGCCGCACCATCCAGCGCGACATCGAGGACCACCTCTCCGAGAAGATCCTCTTCGGCGAGCTGCGGGCCGGCCACATCGTGGTCGTCGGCGTGGAGGGCGAGGGCAAGGAAGCCAAGTTCACCTTCCGCGGCGAGGAGAAGTCGGCCGTCGCCGACACCCCGGCCGCCGTGGCGGCCACCGGTCCGGATCTGACCAAGTAACAGCTCCGCCCACCCGGCAGTCCCGCACTCCGGCCCCCTCGGTCCCGCACCGAGGGGGCCGGAGTCGTTCCCGGTGGCCGGAGCCGGCCCTTGACCCGGGCGGACCGCCACTGCGATGGTCGGTCTGACGGGTTGTCACATCTGTGGCCCCCGGGAAGCTGTGGGACGGGAGAGAAGACATCGTGATCGTGGTCACCGGCGCCACCGGCACCGTCGGATCGAGGATCGTGCGCGGGCTGCGCGAGCGGGGCGAGCAGGTGCGCACGCCGGTGCGCAACCCCGGCGCGGTACCCGCCGAGTGGGACGCGGGCGTCACCCCGGTGGCGGCCGACTTCACCGACCCGGCCTCGCTGGACGCGGCCCTGGCCGGGGCGACGGTGGTCTACCTGCTGGCCGGGGTGGACCCGCAGATGGCGCAGCACGAGCGGAACGTGATCGACGCCGCGGTGCGGGCCGGCAGCCACCCCCGGATCGTGCTGCAGGCCGCCTCCGGGGTGGACGGGCCGCACGAGGGCGTGCGCTTCCTGACCGCCCACGCGCAGGCCTGGGCGCACCTGCGGGCCAGCGGCCTGCCCTGGACGGTGCTGGCGCCCAACGGCTTCTACCAGAACTTCCTGCTGATGGCGGGCTCGGTGCGGGCCGGGCAGCTGTCGGTGCCGGGCGGCGGGGCGGCGGTCTCCTACGTGGACGCGGACGACGTGGCGGCCTGCGCCGTCGAGGTGCTGACCGGCGCCGGGCACGAGGGCGCGCTCTACACCCTGACCGGCCCGGCCGGGCTGACCCACGGGGAGATCGCCGAGCAGCTCGGCGCGGCGGCCGGGCACGAGGTGGCCTACGTCGCCGCCGAGCCGCAGGCGGCGCTGGCGTACATGCTCGGGGCCGGCTGGGACCCGTGGCGGGCCGAGGGGCTGGTCGAGCTCTACGGCTACTACGCGGCCGGGTCGGCCGCCGGGGTCAGCCCGGACGTCGCCGGGCTGACCGGCCGCGGGCCGCGCCCGCTGGCTGACTTCCTGGCCGTCAACGGCGGTGTGCTCCGCGGGGAGTGATCCCCCGTCAGCCCAGTGCGCTCTCCTGCACCGCGATGGTGAGCGGGTGCCCGGGGCTGAGGTAGGTGTCGCAGAGCGCCAGCGTGCGGGCGGCCATCTGGGTCGCCCGCAGCGGGTTCCCGGCCAGGCGGTAGGCGTGCGCCAGCTGGTGGCGGGTGCGCAGGGTGTCGGGGTGGTAGATGCCGAGCAGCTCCCAGCGGTCGAAGAGCACCGCGTCCAGCAGTTCGACCGCCCGGCCCGGGTGGCCCGCCAGCAGTTGGGCCACCCCCAGCTCGTGCCGCAGCGAGAGCGGCTCCGGGTGCCGCTCCCCCAGGGTGCGGTGCGCCCGGTCCAGGGTGACCGTCAGCAGGTCGGCGGCGAGCTCGTAGTCCCGCCGGCCCAGGTAGCCGATCGCCAGGTGGCGGTGGGCGGTCAGGGTGGTCGGGTGGTCCTCGCCCAGCACCCGGGTGCAGGCGCTGCCCACCTCCTGCAGGCTCGGCACCGCCCGCGGGTCGCCGGCCGCCGCGTAGGTGGCGCCCAGCCGCAGCCCGGCGGTGAGCGTGAAGGGGAACTCCTCGCCCAGGGCCCGGGCCGAGTCCGCCCGGATCTGCTCCAGCGCGACGATCGCGTGGTTGTGGTCGCCGGCCTCGGCGTAGGTGAGGGCCGCACCCATCCGGATCACCAGGGTCTGCGGGTGGTCCTCCCCCAGGGCCAGCTCGGCATCGGTCAGCAGCCACTCGAAGTCGGTGTTGGCAGCGCCCAGTTGCCCCTTGTCGCGGAAGACCGCGGCCAGGCTGCCGCGGGCCGACAGGGCCAGCTCGCTGCTCTGGCCGTGCAGCCGCCCGGCGTCCTCGCAGAGCTGCTGCAGCACCGCCTCCGCATTGTCCAGCGCGCCGAGCTGCAGGTAGCACTCGCCCAGCCGGGTGCGGATCTGCAGCAGCAGGTCGGCGGCGGCCTGTCCGCCGGCGTCATCGAGCAGCTCTTCGAGCAGCGGCAGCGCGTCGTGCAGCCGCCAGGACTCCAGGTAGGCCTCGGCCAGCCGCAACCGGGGCAGGAAGGTGTCCGGGTGGCCGGGGCCCATCACCTGCTCGTGCAGCGCCACCAGCTCCTGCATCGCCGGGACCGCCTGGGCCTTGCTCCCGGTGTCCACGATCGCCTGGGCCAGCCGCTCGCGGTAGACCAGCGAGTCGGGCTCGCCCTGCTCGGCCAGGATCCGGTTGTTGACCGCGGCCAGCCGCTCCAGCGCCGCCGGCCCGCCGATCCGCTCCAGCAGCCGGCAGACCAGCCAGAGCGGCAGGTCGGTGTCGGCCGTGAGCAGCGGCAGCAGTTCCTCGCCGATCCCGTACAGCGCCTGCCACTCGCGCTGCTCGTAGCCGGGCTCGGCCTCGGTCGGGTAGAGCCGCAGCACCGGGGCGAGCTGGGCCAGCACCTCCTCGCGGACCGTGTCGCTGAGCACCGTCGCGTACGGCAGGCAGGTGCCGGCCACCAGCCGGACCCAGCGCGCCTCGCGCGGATCGGTGCACCGCTCGGCCCGTTCCAGCAGGCCGCGCAGCAGGACGGCCCGGTCGTGCTGCGAGCAGTGGCCCACCGCCATCCGGATCACGTCCGCCCACTGCTCGTCGACGGCCTGCGCGGCCAGCATGCCGAACGACCGCTCCTCCATGAACTCCCGGGCGGCCAGGTAGTCCTGGAAGGTGCGGTGGACGAACTCGAAGGTGTCCACGCCGGGTTCGGCGAGCAGCCCGGTGCGCTCCACCAGGTGGCGGATCAGCTGCTCGGCGTCCAGCCCGGCCCGGGCGGCCGGCAGGCTGGGCAGCACCTGGCCGACCAGCCGCAGCGCGTCCTGGTGGCTGCCCTCGTGCTGGCCGTTGCGCACCAGCCAGGAGGCCACCCGCTGCAGCGGGGCCAGCTGCTCCTCCTTGCTCAGCCGGCGGCCCTCGGGCAGCGCGGTGATCTGCCGGGCCTGGTCGCGGCGGAGCAGCAGCATCTCCAGCGCCGCGTCGTAGACCTCCATCCGGCGCTCCGGCAGGCCGCCCTCCCACTCCCGGTGCAGCGCGCAGACCATCGCGCACAGCAGCGGGCTGTCGGTCAGCTCGGCCAGCTCCGGCGACTGCTTCAGGGCCTGGGTCAGCGCCTGCCGGGTGTCCCGGAACCGGCGCTCCAGGGCGTCCAGTTCGGCCTGGCTGGGCCGGTCCGCGGCGGCCTGCTCGGCCTCCAGGGCAGCCTTGTGCCAGCGCTCCACGAAGAGGTTGCGGTCCCACTCGTCCATCGGGCAGAGCAGCAGTTCCTCGAACCGCAGCCCGCGCAGCCACTGGGCCGGCACGCCGGAGGGCCGCACAGTGACCAGGCTGAAGCAGTCCGGGTGCCGGTCCAGCAGCTCGGTCAGCCACTCGCCGGCCGCCTCCCGGCGGGCCTGCGGGATCTCGTCCAGCCCGTCCACCAGCAGGATCGCCCGGCCGGCCGTGAAGACCCGCTCGGCCCAGCCCGGCGGCTGGCTGTCCGCGATCGGGCTGCGGTCCAGGCCCAGGAACTCCGCCGGGTGCGGGTCCAGGTTGTCGCGCTGGAACATGGTGCGCAGCCGCAGCAGGAACGGCACCCGGCGGTTGAGCCCGGCCAGTTCGCCGGTCAGGCCGCCGCGGACCGCGTTGACCGCCAGCCACTGCAGCAGGGTGGTCTTGCCGGAGCCGGCCGGGCCGCGCAGCAGCACCCGGCGGCGGTCCTTGAGCATCGCCTCCACCCGGCCGCGCGGAGCGGGGTGCAGGGCGCGCTCGGCGGTGTCCGAGAGCCCCGCGGGGGCGGCGGACAGGTGCAGCATCTGCAGGCTCAGGTATGCCGTGCCCAGGTCCCAGGGCTTGGCCTGCGGCAGGCCGAAGATCCGCAGCCGGCCGTGCTCCTTGTCGATGGTGCGCCCGTACTCCTCCTCGAACTCCGCGTCCCGCCGGTCCCGGGCGGAGATGCCGCTGCGGCGCACCGGTCGGCGCAGCCGGCGGTCCAGCTGGGCGGCGAACGCGGGGTCGTCCAGCAGCGGGGCCAGCGGGACCATGCCGAGCTGGGAGTGCCGCCAGACGCCGGGCGCCAGGTCGGCGGTGGCCAGGCCGAGCAGCAGGTTGTGGAAGACCACCGGCGCCCCGGACATGCCCGACCACGGGGACTCCGCCGCGGGGACCGGCCCCGGCGGGGTGTGCTCGGTACTCAGCACCCAGCGCACCGCCCGGCCGCCCAGCCCCGCCGCCGGGGCGAGCGTGGCGATCAGCTGGTGGCTGCGCAGCGCACCGCCGTCCTCGCGGCCCGCGGCCGGGTAGCCGATCGCGTGGCAGAGCGGCACCGGCTCCAGTCCGTCCACCCGCCCCCAACGCAACTCACCCGTCGGTTCCAGGAGTTCGGGTCGCACCAGATCGCTCGCGGCGGCCAGCAGGGCGACGTCGTGGGCCGCGGACTGCCAGACCGGGATGCACCGCACCCAGCCGTTGCCGCCGGGGACCACCGCTTCCACCAGGGCCGGCGCGGCCGTGTTCGGGGCCAGCAGGTGGGCGGCGGTGAGGACGAGCCGGGGGGAGAGCAGCACACCGCTGCCCTGACTCGCCGCGCGGACCGCGGCGATGTGCTGAGCCGTCAGGCTCAATGGAAGTCCTCGCGCGCGCCGAGGTCCTGATGGCCGATCAGGACGGATCCGCCCGATCCGACGTCACGCGGGGTGAGGGTGAGGGACACCCGGTGGGTCGCGGTCCGACCGGCACTGGCGCCGGCCTCGGCCGACAGGACCCAGGCTCTGACCTTGCCGCCCGCCGTGGCGTCGCGGCGCACCTCCACCGAGAACTCCAGCTCCACCGGACCGACTTCGAACTGCAGCCGCTCGTCCGCCGCCTGCTCGGCGGCGGTGGCCAGCTGCCGGCGGATCGCCGCAACGGCCTCCGCGAGTTCGATCTCCGCGAACCGGTCGTTCACACGTGCCCCCTGATGCCGTGTCCTGCGCTGCTGGCGGACCTGGTCAGCCGATGTGACGGATGGTCATCTCAGCGTTGACGATGGACGGCGGGGCGTCAAGCCCGGGGGTCAGGACCACTCGGTCGGGTCGCCGTTGGGGGTGGCGGTCGCCGAGGGGGCGGGCGTGCCGTCGGCGACCGCGGTCGCGACGTGGCCGACCGGGACGCACAGTCCGACGCCGGCGGCCACCACCGCGGTGCCGGCGGCGAGGACCAGAGCGAGCTTCTGCTTGACCGAGCTACCCGTGCGCTGCATTGTCCGACCTCTTTCGAGTCCGTGTGCCGTGCTGACGGGAAAAACATTAGGAAGCGTCGACTTCGCTTCCTTATCGTTTCCATTACCGCCCTGACCTGCGGTGATATCAGAATCTCCGGGGGTCGTTAAAGGGCTCGGAGAACACCTCGACGGCGCGGTTAAAGGGCCTTTATGCGGTGTGCTGCGGGGCCGGCTCGGCCGCTGCCCCGTTCAGCTCGGCCAGCGCCTGCTCGGCCTGCTTCAGCAGCACCAGCGAGTCGGCCCGGGCCAGCACCTCGCAGGCCTGTTCGTAGCGGTGCCGCGCGGCGACCGGGTCCCCGGTGCCGCGTTCCAGCCCGCCCAGCAGCAGCAGGACCCAGCCGCAGGCGTGGCTGGCGCCCAGGCGCTGCGCGAGGTCCAGCGCCTCGACCAGGTTCGCCCGGGCCCGGCCGGGCTCACCCTGGGCGATCGCCAACTCGCCCTGGCTCAGCAGGACGTGGGCGGTGCCGAGCAGGTCGCCCTTGGCCCGGACGATCCGGACCACCCGCTCGTAGGCCCGCGCGGCCTCCCGGTGCTGGCCCCGGGCGGCGTGCGCCCGCCCCAGCCAGTAGATGGCCTGGGCGGTGGTGCGGGTCTCCCCGGTGACCTCGACCACCTGGACCGCCTCGGTCGCCAGCCGGACCGCCTCGTCCTTCTCGCCGGTGGCCATCGCCACCAGCGCGAGCTGACCGAGGGTGTGGGCCTCACCGACCCGGTCCCCGATCCGGTGGTACAGCTCGGTGGCCTCGCGCAACCGGGTCGCCGCCAGCGACAGCCGGCCCTGCAGCCGGTCCGCCCGGGCCAGGTGGTTGGTGCTCAGCGCCTTGCAGTGCAGGTCGTCCGTGCGCTCGCCGATCTCCAGCGCGGACTCCAGGAAGCGCATGCCCTCCTCGATCGAGCCGACCCGGATCCGGTTGGCACCGAGCACCGTGAGCATGTGGGACGTCCCCCGCGCGTTGCCCGCGTCCTCGCAGGCCTTCAGCGCCCGCTGGCAGCAGAGCTCCCAGTCCTCGGCGTAGTTGCGCACGTCGAACAGCATGATCGCGGTGCCCGCCAGGTCCCAGGCCAGCTCGTGCTCGCCCAGCCCGGCCGCCTGGTCCACCACCGCGACCAGGCTCAGCCGCTCCGCCTCGAACCAGTCCAGCGGCGAGCCCAGCAGGTCGTCCACCAGGTCGGGGTCGACCGGGTACCGCGGGCTGTCGCCGTGCAGCACCGAGTACGGTCCGCCCATCTCCCGGTCGTGCGCCTGGTCGGCGATGGTCAGCCAGGCGCGGAAGGCGCGGTCCCGGGCGGCCGCGAGCTCCTCCTCGGCCTCCTCGGCCACCGCCCGCTCGCGGGCGAAGAGCCGCAGCAGGTTCTGCAGCCGGTACCGCAACTGCCCGGTGGCGTCCGACCCCACCGCCTCCAGCAACTGCACGTCGACCAGGTGCTCGATCAGGCGCTCGGCCTCGAACTGGTCGCAGTCCAGCAGCGCGGCCCCGACCCAGACCGCGAAGTCCGGCACCGGCAGCAGCGCCAGCCGCCGGTAGAGCCGGGCCTCGTCGAAGGAGAGGTAGCGGTAGCTCAGCGCGAAGCCGGCCCGCACCTGGGACTCGCCCTGGCTGAGCTCGTCCAGCCGGCGGCGCTCGTCGGCCAGCCGGCCGACCAGGTGGCGCACCGTCCAGTGCGGCTTGGAGGCCAGCCGGGCGCCCGCGATCCGCAGCGCCAGCGGCAGGTGGTCGCAGAGCTCGGCCAGCCGGGTCGACTGCTCCGGGTCGGCGGCGATCCGCTCGGCCGGCACGATCCGGGCCAGCAGCTCCACCGCCTGGGCCGGCGGCAGCACCGCCAACTGGACCCGGACCGCGCCGTACCGGAGCATCAGCTGCTCCATCGGGTCCCGGCTGGTGACCACCACGCAGCAGCGCCCGTTGGCCGGCAGCAGCGGGCGGATCTGGGCCACCGAGCGCACGTTGTCCAGCACCACCAGCAGCCGGCGGTCCACCAGCATGCTGCGGTAGAGCGAGACGCGCTCCTCCAGACCGGGCGGGATCTGCTCGGCCGGCACGCCGAGCGAGCGCAGGAAGCGGCTGAGCACCTCCGCCGCGGCGACCGGCTCGTTGGCCTCGTCGTGTCCGCACAGGTCGACGAAGAGCCGGCCGTCGGGGAAGTGCCGGGCCGCCCGGTGCGCCCAGTGCACCGCGAGTCCGGTCTTGCCGACCCCGGCCACGCCGGTGACGAAGCCGATGGCGGGCGCCTCGTCGTCGCGGCGGTCGGTCAGCAGGGTGTCCAGCCGGGCGATCTCCTCGCTGCGGCCGGTGAAGGCGGGGACGTTGGGCGGCAGGTCGGAGGGGGTGACCCGCAGCTCCACCGGGGCCGCCGGGGTGGGCTCGGGCAGTTCCTCGGCGACCTGGGCCACCTCCAGGGTGAGCGCCGCGTCGTCGCGCAGGACCGCCTCGTGCAGGTCGTGCAGGGCCGGGCCCGGATCGATGCCGAGCTCGTCGATCAGCACCTGTCTGCCGTCCCGGAAGGTCTCCAGCGCCTCCGCCCGCCGGCCGGCCCGGTACTGGGCGAGCATCAGCGAGTGGCGGGTCCGCTCGCGCAGCGGGTGCTCGCGCACCAGCGCGGTCAGCCGGCCGATCAGCTCCTGGTGGTTGCCGAGCGCCAGTTGCAGCGCGATGGCCTCGTCGTGCAGGACCAGGCGCCACTCCTCCAGGCGCTCGGCCTCCTCCTCGACCCGGCGCCCGGTCACCCCGGCCAGCACCGGACCGCGCCACAGCCGCAGCGCCTGCTCGTACCGCTCGGCGGCCGCGGCGGTGCCGCCCTGCTCGGCCAGCTGTTCGGCCTGCCGGACCAGTTCGGTGGCCAGCAGCAGGTCCACCTGGTGGCCGGCCGGGTCCAGCTGGTAGCCGGGGTGGGCGGTGCTGATCAGCTCCTCGCCGAAGCCCTCGGCCTTGAAGGTCTTGCGCAGCGCCGCGATGCAGATCGCCACCTGGGTCCGCGCGGTGGCCGGCGGCTCGCCCTGCCAGACCGCCTCGACCATGGTGTCCACCGAGACGATCCGCCCGGCGGCCAACAGCAGCAGGGCCAGGATGGTGCGCTGCCGGGCGCCGCCCACGGTGATCCGCCGACCCCCGGTGGCCACCGACAAGGGGCCCAGCACCCCGAATTCGAGCCCGCCGTTCACAATCCCCCCCGAGAAGATCGGCGCGATAGACCTCAGCTGCTGTGTGGCGCGGAGCGGCGGCGCGACCTGGCTCAGACTACGTTAGGTCGTGGCCCGTAGGGGGGCAGCGTAGCGGGGAATCCTGTGAAGCGTCGCTACCCCGTGAAGATGTTCTCTTGACTCCTGGTGACGTCTGATGATTCGTCATATTCACTTTGCCGGAGCCGACATGCACCCCACTGCTGCCTGCACGGTTGCCCCTTCGGGCAAGTGGGCTGGTCAGTGACCGATAACGAGGCGATAACCGGTCGATGCGACCGCTTCCTAACCTTCTGGGTGTTGCCTGGGCCCATGGCGGGCCCGGTTCGTCAGGAGGGCGGGCGAGACCATGGAGTACCGGATCCTCGGGCCGGTCCAGATCGGGACCGGCGGGCAGGAGGACGCGCTGGGCGGCACCAAGCAGCGCACCACCTTCGCCGCACTGGTGGTGGCCGACGGGCGGGCGGTCTCGGACGACTGCCTCGGCCGGCTGCTCTGGGACGACCGCCCGCCGGCCACCGCGGCGGCGCAGATCCACACCTACGCCTCGCGGATCCGGCGCCGGCTGGCCCCCGGCAGCCAGCTGCTGCGCAGCCGGGCCGGCTACCGGCTGGTGGCCGGGCCGGAGGCGGTCTGCGACCACCGGCTCTTCGCCGAGCACAGCCGGGCCGGGCTCGGCGCCCTGCGCTCCCAGCAGTACCCGCTGGCCGCGGAGCGGTTGGCCGCCGCGCTGGCGCTGTGGCGGGGCGAGGCGCTGGCCGACACCACGGACCTGCTGGTCGAGGCCGAGCGTCCGGCACTGGAGGAGGCCCGGCTGGAGGCCCTGGAGGGCTGGGTGGAGGCTGAGCTGATCCTGGGCCGGCACCGGCAGTTGATCCCCGAGCTGACCCGGCTGGTGACCCGGCACCCGATGCGCGAGCGGTTCCGCGCGCTGCTGATGACCGCGCTCTACCGCTCCGAGCGGCAGGCCGAGGCGATGTCGCTGTACCGGGACGGGCGGCGCATCCTGGTCGACGAACTCGGCGTGGAGCCCGGCCGGTTGCTGGTCCGGACCTACGAGGCGATCCTCAGCGGCGAGGTGCGCAGCCTGATGCCGCATCAACTCGCCTGACCCGTAAGGTCCACCGCGCACCCCGACAGCCTCGGCGACCCCCGGTCGCCGGGGCTGTCACCCGTTCGGCCGCTCGGCGGCCGGCCGGCCCTCCGCCACCCGCCCGAACGGGGTCAGCGGGGCGTGGGTGCGCGCGGCCAGCACCAGCAGCGCGCCGTACCGGCGCCCGTCCAACGCGTCCGGCGCGTACGGGGTGGGCTCGCCCAGCTGACCGGAGAGCCGCACCGCCAGCTCGGTCAGCGCCGCCTGCAGCCAGCCGGCCTGCGCCCAGAGCGGGTGCGCCGCCCGGGCGTCCGCGTGCCCGGCCCACAGGTGCAGGCTGGCCGCCCCGGCGTACAGGGTGCCGTAGGCCTCGGCCAGCGCCCGGGCGCCGGGATCGGCGGCCGAGCGGGTCTCCGCCATCCGGCGGTGCAGTTCGTCGCCGGCCGCCAGCAGCGCGTTGGCCCCGTCCAGCACCGACTTGGGCGCGCCGCGCCCGGGCAGCGTGCGCAGCAGCGCCGGCAGTGCCTGCACCGCGCTGCAGCCGCCGCGGGCCGGCACCGGTTCGGCCGGTTCGGGCCCGGGCGCGGTGCCCAGCACGGCAGCGGCCAGCCCCTCCTGGTCCACCGTCTCGGCCGCGAAGCCGCGCACCAGGTGCGGGAAGTAGCCGACCAGCGGCTCCACCGCGGCCAGCGACAGGCCGGGCACCAGCAGTTGGGGCAGCGTCACCGGGAGCACGGCGCGGGTCACCTCGGCCTCGGCCGGCAGCGCCCGCAGCGAGCGGCCGCCGAGCACGGCGGCCGCCTCGGCAGCGGCGATCAGCGCACCGGCCCGTCCGGCCGGTCCGGTGCCGCGGGCCAGCGCGGCCCGCAGGTCTCGACCGGCCGGCTCGGACACCTGGAGGGGCCAGTCCTCCCAGCCCATGCTCTCGGTCGCCATGTCGAACCGCCTTCTGTCGTGGCTACACGACGAGCCTGCCCGACGGGTCTATGAAAGACCTGACTTCGGCCCATCACGTGCCACTACCAGGATCCCCAGTTTTCAATTCGAATGAGTGCGTGACGCTGCAACGGTCCCGCATCGATGACGAAGTGTCCTAGTGCAAAAGCGCCCTAGTGCACGGTGGGCTCGACGGCGTTTGCGGGAATTGCGCTTTCCGCCCCGCCGAAGCGGCCCAGGAAGTCGGCCACCGCCCGCTCGACCTGATCACCGGTCCAGCTCAGCGAGGGGGCCAGCGCCGAAACTTCCGTCATGCTCAAGCCAGGAATTCCGCTCTCCCACCAGGTCCCGAAGAGCGCGTCGCCGCTGCGCTCGGCGTGCTGCAGGGTGGCTGCCGCGAGCAGTTCGCGTGGATACGGCAGCCACAGTTGGAACTGGTGGGTCTGCGGTGGATCAGGGTGGATCCGGGCCCCCGGAACAGCGGCGACCGCCCGCCGGAGCGCATCGGCCAGCACCTGCGCCTGGTGCAGATATCCGGGCAGCCTGGGCAGTTCACGACCGAGCGCGCCCAGCGCGGAGAGCGCGGCCGGCCACTGCTGGTTCAGCTGGCCGCCGTACCGGTGCCGCCAGGCCCGGGCCTCGGCCACCAGCTCGGCCGGTCCGGCCAGCGCCGCCCCGCTGATCGCGCCCAGCGCCTTGTAGAAGGAGACGTAGACCGAGTCGCCGAGCCGGCCCAGCTCGGCCGGCGGGCGGCCGTAGTACGCGGCCGCCTCCCACAGCCGGGCGCCGTCCAGGTGCACGGTCGCGCCGGCGGTCCGGGCCGCCGCCACCAGCTCGACCAGCCCGGACCAGTCCGGCAGCACGAACCCGGCCGCGCGCAGCGGCAGTTCGACCAGCAGCACGCCGTAGGGCTCGTCCAGGGCGCGCAGTTCGGCGGCGGTGGGGTGGCGGGCCGCGGTGGTGGGCCAGACCGTCTGCAGGCCGGTCAGCCGGTTGAAGGCGCGCCGCTCGTGGGTCTCCAGGTGGGTCAGCGGGTGGCCGGCCACCACCGCGCTGCCGCGCCGGTCGGCCCAGCAGCGCAGCGCCACCTGCTGGGCCATGGTCCCGGTGGGGAAGAAGACGGCGGCCTCGTGGCCGAGCAGGTCGGCCACCCGGCGCTCCAGGGTGGCCACCACGCCGTCGCCGTAGCTGTCGGGGCGCTCGGCGGGGTCGACGCAGGCGCGGGCGTCGGCCCCGAGCTCGGCCAGGCGTTCGTGCAGGGTGGCGGGGCGCGGGCCGGAGAGGATGCGGTCGCTGCCGCGCCAGAGGGTGAAACGGCGGTCGTCGGCGCCCTGGTAGGGCGCCGGGGAGACGTTCGGTTCCTGGGTCATCCCCCGATGGTCCGCCCGGGGCCGGGCCACGGGAATGGGTCAGCCCTTGATCAGTCCGCCGATCTCGGTGGCCACCGTCAGCGCCGCCTCCATCGCCTCGTGCAGCGACTGCACCTTGGCCTCGTTGGCCGGGTCGGCCAGGTGCGAGCGGCCCTCGCCCTCCAGGTCGTTCTTGAGCAGGAAGAACGCGGAGTTCACGCTGAACAGCGCCATGGTGGCGCGCAGCCGGTCCTCGAAGGACGCGCTCGGTCCCTGGACCAGCCGGATCAGGCTGATCATCCGCTCCTTGAACTCCAGCCCGGCCGAGGACTCGCGCAGCGCCGGCTGGTTCTCGTGGAAGAACCGCAGCAGCGGGGCCCGCTCGGCCATGCCGGCCGCGAACCGGCGGATCAGCTCGTCCCGCACCCCGGGGGACCACTGCTGCCGCTCGCCCCAGGCGATGGTCTCGTCGATCGGCGCCGCCATCGTCTCGACGATGCCGTGGACGATGTCGTCCTTCGTCTTGAAGTGGTAGTACAGCGCGGCCTTGGTGACCCCTAGCCGGTCGGCGATCTCCCGGAGCGAGGTCTTCTCGTACCCCTGTTCGGAGAACAGCTCGAGCGCCACCGCGATGATCCGCGCACGGGTGTCAGTGCGGGGGCTCTGCGTCGTACTCATGGGCTTCGTGGCCTGCCTAGCTCGCATCCGGTGGACGGGCGCTGCCGATATCGGCTTGACGCCCAGCTTACGCAGACCTTACCGTGCCCTCGGACAGATAACTAGCCGGTCGGCAAGTAAGCAAGAATCCGGGTCCGCCAGCGCGCGGGCCCACGGGCGCTTCCGGGAGACGCACCATGGCACAACAGCAGGTCGAGGCGACGGCGGACAACCCGCCCGCCGCAGCGGCACAGGACGAGCGCCCGCAGCGCTCGGCCCGCGAGGTCAGGCTGGTGATGATCGGTCTGGTCATCACCATGCTGCTGGCGATGCTCGACAACCTGATCGTCGGCACCGCGATGCCGACCATCGTCGGTGACCTGCACGGGGCGGACCACCTGTCCTGGGTGGTCACCTCGTACACCCTGGCCACCGCCGCCGCCACCCCGATCTGGGGCAAGCTCGGCGACCTCTACGGTCGCAAGGGCACCTTCATCACCTCGATCGTGATCTTCCTGATCGGCTCGGCGCTGGCCGGCCTGTCGCAGAACATGAACGAGATGATCGGCTTCCGCGCGCTGCAGGGCCTGGGCGCCGGCGGTCTGATGGTCGGCGTGATGTCGATCATGGGTGCGCTGGTCTCGCCGCGCGAGCGCGGCAAGTACCAGGGCCTGTTCGCGGCCGTGATGGCGCTGGCCACCATCGGCGGCCCGCTGCTCGGCGGCTTCATCACCGACCACTTCAGCTGGCACTGGATCTTCTACATCAACATCCCGCTCGGCGCGATCGCGCTGGCCGTGGTCGTCGTGACGCTGCACCTGCCGAAGGTCACCGCCAAGGCGAAGATCGACTACGTCGGCGCCGCGCTGCTCACCACCGGCATCACCTCGCTGGTGCTGCTGACCACCTGGGGCGGCCACGACTACGGCTGGACCTCGAAGCACATCATCGGTCTGGGCGTGCTGGCCGTCGCCTCGCTGATCGGCTTCTGCTACGTGGAGGCCCGGGTCGCGGAGCCGATGCTGCCGCTGGGCCTGTTCAAGAACCGCGACTTCACCGTGGTCTCGATCGTCGGCTTCATCGTCGGCTTCCAGATGTTCGGCGGCGTCACCTTCCTGCCGCAGTACCAGCAGCTCGTCCAGGGCGCCTCGGCCACCAACTCCGGCCTGCTGCTGATGCCGATGATGTTCGGCATGCTGGTGGTCTCGCTGGTGGTCGGCCAGTACGTCACCAAGACCGGCAAGTACAAGATCTTCCCGATCATCGGCACCTGCGTGATGGGCGGCGGCGCGCTGCTGCTCTCCACCCTGGGCACCGACACCACCCGGCTCACCTCCGCGATCTACATGGCGGTGCTCGGCGCCGGCATGGGCTTCCTGATGCAGATCACCATGCTGGTCGCGCAGAACAGCGTGGAGCTCAAGGACATGGGCGTGGCCAGCTCCACCGCCACCCTGTTCCGCACCATCGGCGGCTCCTTCGGTGTGGCGCTGTTCGGCACGATCTACGCGAACCGGCTGACCGACACCGTCAAGGCGGCGCACCTGCCGGCCGGGTCGAGCGACAACTCCGAGCTGACCCCGGCCAAGCTGAAGGGCCTGCCGGCGCAGGTCCAGGACGTGATCCACCACGCCGTCTCCAACGGCATCCACTCGGTCTTCCTGTGGGCCGCGGTGATCAGCGTGCTCGCCATCGCCGCCTCGCTCTTCCTGCGCGGCCTGCCGCTGCGCGGCGCCGGCCAGCCGGCCGGCGAGGGCGCGGCCATGGAGGCCCCGGCGCACTGACCCCGCGTCACCACCTCCCGGAACGACGGAACGGCAGGCCCCCTCGGGGCCCTGCCGTTCCGCACGTCCGGCACGTCTACTGCGGCAGCCGGTAGAAGCCCTCCGCCAGCGGCTCCACCAGCCCGTCCGCGACCAGCCCGTCCAGCGCCCGGGCCCGCTGGATCCCGTCCGGCCAGACCACGTCCAGCTGCCCGCGCGGCACCGGCCCGTGCTGGGCCCGCAGCACCGCGAGCAGCTTGCCGCGCACCTGCCGGTCGGTGCCCTCGTAGCTCTGGCCGCGCCGCGGCGGCCCCTGGTACGGCGGGCGCCCGGCCCGCTGCCAGGCGCACTGGCGCAGCAGCGGGCACCCGGCGCACTCGGGCGAGCGGGCGGTGCAGACCAGCGCGCCCAGCTCCATCACGCCCACCGCCCACTCGGCGGCCACGGCCGGCGCCTCGGGCAGCAGCTCCACCGCCACCCGCCGCTCGGCCGCGGTGGTGGCGTTGGCCGGGTACTCGACCCCGGTCACCGCGCGGGCGAAGACCCGGCGGACGTTGGTGTCCAGCACCGCGTGCCGCTGCTTGAAGGCGAAGGAGGCCACCGCGGCCGCGGTGTACTCGCCGACCCCGGGCAGCGCCAGCAGCTCCGCGTGGTCCTCGGGCACCTCGCCGCCGTGCCGCGCCACGATCGCGCCCGCCGCGGCGTGCAGCCGCAGCGCCCGGCGCGGGTAGCCGAGCCTGCCCCACCGCCGGACCGCCTCGCCGGGCGGCTCGGCGGCCAGCGCGGCCGGGGTCGGCCAGCGCTCCAGCCACTCGGCCCAGACCGGCAGCACCCGCTTCACCGGGGTCTGCTGGAGCATGAACTCGCTGACCATCACCGCCCAGGGCGAGGCCTGCTCGGTGCGCCAGGGCAGGTCCCGGGCGTGCTCCCGGTACCAGTCGAGCACGATCGAATGGAGCAGCGGGGCCGGGGTGGGGAGCGTCGAAGTCGCCATGGTCCGTCGATCCTCGCACAGTCGCCCACCTCCCCCGAACAGCGGAAATTCCGGATCATCAGAAAGATCGACAGCCGACAGAGGTGTTGGTGCGACAAGCGGTGCTCCGGCTCTCGTAGAGTTTGGTCGTGCCTTCACTGCGTCAGCCCGTCGGACCGCTGCCCGCCTCCATCTACTGGCGGCGGCGGGTGGTCGTGCTCGCCGCGCTCGTCGTGCTGGCGGCCCTGGTGCTCTGGTTGACGACCGGTCAGGGCAGCGGCGACAAGCAGGCGGCGGCGAAGCCGCTGCCGACCGCCGCGCCCAGCGCGGCCGGCTCGATCACCCCGGGCGCCACCCCGACCGGCCCGGCCATCTCCAGCCGCCCGGGCGGCACCGGCGGCGCCGGTGCCGGCGGCTCCACCGGGGCTGCCACCGCCGGCTCCGGGCAGGGCGCGGGCACCCCGAGCGCCCCGGCCACGGCCGGCGACCCGACCGGTGCGGCCGGCGGCAGCGGCAGTACCGCCGGCAGCGGCGGCGGCTCGGGCGCGGGCGCGGGCGGCGGCACCCCGCCGATCAACACCGGCGAGGTGATGGCGCTGCCGGTGTGCACGGCCTCCCAGCTGACCCTGGAGCTGGCCGGCACCCAGAACGCCTACCAGCCCAAGGACAAGCCGACCTTCGAGCTGAAGATCCGCAACGCCTCGGCCAACCAGTGCCGGGTCGACCTGAGCCAGGCCGCCTCCGCGATCACGGTCAACTCGGCCAGCGGCGAGCGGATCTGGTCCTCGGCCGACTGCGTCTCCGACAAGCAGGGCCGCTGGGTGCAGGTCTCCCCGGCCACCGCGCTGACCGAGACCTTCGTCTGGGACCGCACCCGCAGCAAGCCGCAGTGCGCGACGGTGACCGACACCTCCCCGGCCCCGGTCGGCAACTACCTGGTCCAGGCCGAGCTGACCGGCCCGACCGGCGGACCGGTCCCGGCCCGCACCTCGACCCGGCTGGACGCCGCCGCCTGATCCCGGGCGGCGCGGGCCCGCGGACCGCTGCCGAAACGGTCCGCTGCCGAAACGGTCCGCCGGTCCGGTCAGCGGGTCAGACGTACCGTTCCAGGATCGAGGACTCGGCCAGCCGGGACAGGCCCTCGCGGACCGAGCGGGCCCGGGTCTCGCCCACGCCCTCCACCGCCTGGAGGTCGTCGATGCTGGCCGCGAGCAGCTTCTGCAGTCCGCCGAAGTGCTCGACCAGGCGCTCGATCACGGTGTTGGGCAGCCGCGGGATCTTCGCCAGCAGCCGGTAGCCGCGCGGCGAGACGGCCGAGTCCAGCGACTCCGGCGAGCCCGAGTAGCCGATCGTCTTGGCGACCGTCTGCAGGTCCAGCAGCTCGGCGTGGGTGAGCGTCTCCAGGTCGGCCAGCACCTCGGCCACCGTGCGGCCGCGCTTGGCGGCCCGCTCGGGGAAGTAGTCCCGGGCCACCAGCTCGCGCTCCGGCTCGACGCCCGCGATCAGCTCGTCCAGCTGCAGCGAGAGCAGTCGGCCGTCGATCCCGAGCTCCAGCACGTAGCCGGCGATCTCGGCCGCGATCAGCCGGACCATCTCCAGCCGCTGGGCCACCGCGGTGACGTCCCGGACGGTGACCAGGTCCTCGATCTCCAGCGCGGAGAGGGTGCCGGCCACCTCGTCGAGGCGCAGCTTGTAGCGCTCCAGGGTGGCCAGCGCCTGGTTGGCCCGGGAGAGCACCGTGGTGGAGTCCTCCAGCACCCGCCGGGAGCCGTTGACGTACATGGCGATCAGCCGCATCGAGTGCGAGACGGCGACCACCGGGAAGCCGGTCTGCTTGTTCACCCGCTCCGCGGTGCGGTGCCGGGTGCCGGTCTCGTCGGTCGGGATGTCCGCGTCCGGCATCAGGTGGACCCCGGCTCGGACGATCTTGGTGATGTCCTTGTCCAGCACCACCGCGCCGTCCAGCTTGCACAGCTCGCGCAGCCGGGTCGCGGTGAACTCCACGTCCAGCACGAAGCCGCCGGTGCACAGCGACTCGACCGTCTTGTCCAGGCCGAGCACGATCAGCCCGCCGGTGTTGGCCCGCAGCACCCGCTCCAGGCCGTCGCGCAGCGGCGTCCCCGGGGCGATCGCCTGCAGCGAGGATCGCAGCAGGGCCTCCTCGCGGGGGGACTTCTCCGCCCGGTCGCTCGCTGCCACGTGACTCCTCCGGCTGCCCGGACCGCTCACCGCTGTGGCCCCGGTCCCTCGTTGCTTACTGCCCGATGTGGTACTGGACAGGGCAAAGTCTACGGTGCGGCCGCGCTGACGGTGCCTCGGTCACACCAGTTCGTCCGAATCGACCGGTTCCCAGCCGCCCATCAGCTCCTCCGGGTAGGCCACCGGGACCTGCGCCGGCGGCGTCCGGCCGTCCTGCGGGCGTTGCTCCGTACGGGGTTTGGCGGCCCGGCCGCGGCGGCCCGGGATGGCCCGCAGCGCCTCGCCGATGTCGGCGACCTCGACCACCTTCATGCCGGGCGGCACCTTGCCCGGGTCCGGCGGGACCAGGGCGTGGGTGAAGCCGAGCCGGTGCGCCTCGGCGAGCCGGCGCTGCACGCCGGTCACCCGGCGCACCTCGCCGGCCAGCCCGACCTCGCCGATCGCCACCAGGTTGCTGGGCAGCGGCGTGTCGGTGGAGGAGCTGGCCACCGCGAGCGCCACCGCCAGGTCGGCCGAGGGCTCGGTCAGCTTCACCCCGCCGACGGTGGCGGTGTAGATGTCCTGCTTGCCGAGCTTGACCCCGCCGTGCCGCTCGACCACGGCCAGGATCATCGCGATCCGCGGCGACTCCAGGCCCGAGGTGGTGCGGCGCGGCGAGGGGATCTGCGAGTCCACCATCAGCGCCTGCACCTCGGCCACCAGCGGGCGCTTGCCCTCCAGGGTGACGGTCAGGCAGGTGCCGGGGACCGGCTTGTCACGCCGGGTCAGGAAGAGGCCGGACGGGTCGGCCAGGCCCTCGATCCCCTCGTCGTGCAGCTCGAAGCAGCCGACCTCGTCGGTCGCGCCGTAGCGGTTCTTGACCCCGCGGATGATCCGCAGCCGGGCGTGCCGGTCGCCCTCGAAGCTGAGCACCACATCCACCAGGTGCTCCAGCAGGCGGGGGCCGGCGATCTGGCCGTCCTTGGTGACGTGGCCGACCAGCAGGGTGGCCATGCCGCGCTCCTTGGAGGCCCGGATCAGCGCACCCGCCACCTCGCGCACCTGGGCCGGGCCGCCGGGGGCGCCGTCCAGCTCGGCGGAGGCGATGGTCTGCACCGAGTCCAGGATCAGCAGGCCGGGGTTGACCTGCTCGATGTGGCCGAGCACCGCGCCCAGGTCCTGCTCGGCGGCCAGGTAGAGGTGGTCGGAGAGGGCGTTGATCCGGTCGGCGCGCAGCCGCACCTGGCCGGCCGACTCCTCGCCGGTGACGTAGAGCGTGCGGTGCTGGGCGGTGGCGGCCTTGGCGGCCACGTCCAGCAGCAGGGTGGACTTGCCGACACCGGGCTCGCCGGCCAGCAGCACCACGGCGCCGGGCACCAGTCCGCCGCCGAGCACCCGGTCCAGCTCCGGCACGCCGGTGGAGCGGGCGGTGGCCACCTGGCCGTCGACCTGGCCGATCGGGCGGGCCGGGGCGCTGACCGGGCCGGCCGCGGTGGTGCGGATCGGCACCGCGCCGTACTCCTCGACGGTGCCCCAGGCGTTGCACTCCGGGCAGCGGCCCACCCACTTGGGCAGCTGGTTGCCGCACTCGGTGCAGCGGTAGGCCGGGCGCGGCTTGGCGGTGGTCTTCGAGGTGCGGGCTGCCATGGGGGCCACCGTAGCGGGTGGCGCCGACAGCGGGTGGGCAGTGGGGACGGGCGCGGGCACCGGCGTTGGTTACGGGCAGGACGATCCTGTTACCCGAAAGAAGGACAAAGCGACCGATGGACCGCGGCCGGGGCGGGCCGAGTCCCTATGTTCGGACCGTGACCCCCATGTCTGGTACCGCTGCCGGGCCCTGCGTGCCGACCGCCTACGGGCGGCTGCTCGACGGCTTGTACACCTACTGCCTCTCGGTGCTCTGCGAGCGCGACGCGGCCGTGGCGGCGCTCGGCGAGGTGCGCGAGCTGGCCCTGGCCAACCAGGACCGGCTGTCCGACGCCGGGCTGCGCCGAGCCTGGCTGTACTCGCTGGCCCGGTACGCCTGCCAGCGCCGGCTCGCCGGCGCGCCCGCCGCGCCGCCGTCCGAGCCGGCCGGGGCGTCCCCGGGGGCCGGCCCGGCCGACCTCCCCGAGCGCCGCAAGGAGCTGGCCGCGCTGGCCTGGCCCGAGGCGGCCGGCACCACCGCCGAACAGCGCGAGGCGCTGGAGCTCGCCGCCCGGCACCGGCTCACCCCGCTGGAGGTGGCCGCGGTGCTCGGCCTCGGGGCGGAGCAGGCCCAGCGGCTGCTGGCGGCGGGCACCGAGGAGGTGGAGCGGACCAGGCGGGCCCTGGCCGTGCTGGGGGTGGGCAGCTGTCCTGAGCTGGCCCGGCTGGGGGGTGCGGGGGCGGAGCACTGGCGGGAGTGGGTGCTCGGTCCGGCGCTGCGGCGCGAGCTGCTGACCCACGTGGTGGCCTGCCCGACCTGCCGGGGGACGGCGGAGCGGGTCGGGGGCGAGCTGACCGGGCTGGGAGCGCCGCCGGCGCTGGTGCCGGCCCCGGCGGCGGCCCGGGTCGACACCGCGGAGTCCGGGTCGGCCGCCGAGCGGCCGCCCGGGGGCGGATCGGCCGGGACCGACCCGGCGCCGACCCGGGTGCTGCCCCGGTTCGACCGCAGCGGCTTCCCCCGGCACCGGGCGCCCGGCCTGCTGGAGCGGCACCGGCCCGGCGGCGACCTGCACGAGCGCACCGTGCTGGTGCGCCAGCGGGCCCTGGCCACCGGGGTGCTGGCCGCGGTGCTCGCCGCCCCGCCGGTCGCGCTCTGGCTGGCGCACCAGGACGGCACGCCGACCGCCGGGGCGGCCGCGGTCTCCTCGGTGCGGGTGGACTCGCTGCCGGGCGACCCGCCGGGGGGCGCGGGCTCCGCACCGGTGCCGGTGGCGCCGCTGCCGGGGGCCGGGACCGGGGGCGGTGCGGCGCGGCCGCTCGGGCCGGCGTACGGGGTGGGGCACGGACTGGTGGCGGCCCTGGTGCACAGCTCCCCGGGGGCGGGGCCTGCAGAAACGTTGCTCCCCGCGGTTCCGGTGCCGGTCCCGAGCGCGGCCCCGGCAGCCACCGGGGCCCGGCTGGATGTCACGGCCGGCGCCTACGGCAGCCGGACGGTGCTCACCCTGACCAACACCGGCGACGCCCCGCTGGACTGGCACGCCGTGGTGACCGGGGACTGGCTGCGGCTGAGCCGCGACGCGGGCACCCTGGCTCCGGGTCAGCGGCTCACCGTGACGGTCACGGTGGACGATCAGCGCGCCCCGTCGGACCACTGGACGGCGCAGATCGCGCTGCCCCCCTCCGACGCCGTGGTCACCCTGGAGGGCGGCCCGGACCGGCGCGGCGTGCCCTCCCCGGGGTCCTCGCCGACCCCGAGCGCCAGCGCGAACCCGAGCGGCAGCGCCAGCCCGACCCCTTCGGAGACCGCCAGCTCCGGCAGCAGCGCCAGCAGCGCGCCGAGCAGCAGCGCGAGCCCGAGCGCGAGCCCCACGTCGGGCCCGTCCGCCCAGCCGTCCACCAGCCCGTCGCCGCGCCCGAGCAGCTCTCCGCCCACGACCACCGCGTCCCCGAGCTCCGCCACGTCGCCCCACTCCCCGTCCTCGTCACCCAGCCGCTGAACGCCCCTGACCGCCCAACACTTCCAAGGACTGCTCAACCGGCCCCGATGTTGCGCCCGGGAGATGAGAATTCGGCGAGAACCGCCGCACTGCGTCGGCTGGGCCGGGTCGGCCAGGGGTATTCGCGGGTGGCGAACAGGGTGCGCCCGCGGCGAACTCGGGGGACGGGACGGCCCGGCAGGGGGCAGGCTGCGCGTATGCGAATCCTCATGCTCGGAGGCTCCGTCTTCCTCGGTCGCGCCTTCGTGACCGAAGCCCTCGCCCGTGGCCACCAGGTCACCACCTTCAACCGCGGCCGCTCCGGCACCGACCTGCCCGGGGTCGACGTCCGGCGCGGCGACCGCCACCAGGAGCAGGACCTCGCCGCGCTGGTCGGCGGCGGCGAGCGCTGGGACCTGGTGGTCGACACCAGCGGCCAGCAGCCGTACGCCGTCCGCCGGTCCGCCGCGCTGCTCAAGGAGCACGCCGACCGCTACCTGTTCGTCTCCTCGGTGCACGCCTTCGCCGACTGGCCCGCCGGGCCGGTGAGCGAGGCCTCCCCGCTGCACGAGTGCTCCCCCGACTCGCCGCCCGACCTGCCGTTCAGCACCGCGCTGAAGGCCGGCTGCGAGCGCGCGGTGCTGGCGGAGTTCGGCCCGGAGCGCTCGCTGCTGCTCAACTGCGGCCTGCTGATCGGCGCGCACGAGAACGTCGGCCGGCTGCCCTGGTGGCTGGAGCGGATCGCCCGCGGCGGGCAGGTGCTGGCCCCGGGCCGCCCCGACCTGCCGATCCAGCTGATCGACGCCGCGGACTTCGCGGTCTTCGGCCTGGACCTGGCCGAGCGGGGGGCGAGCGGCAGCTTCGTCACCACCGCGCTGCCCGGCTCCAGCAGCTACGGCGAGCTGCTGGAGGCCTGCCGGCAGGTCACCGGGTCGGACGCCGAGCTGGTCTGGGTGCCGGACCGGCTGCTGACCGCCCACAAGGTCGAGACCTGGAGCGAAGTCCCGCTCTGGGCCGCCGAGTACGAGGACGGCAAGCCGATCGCGATCTGGCAGGCGAACAGCACCAAGGCCGTCGCGGCCGGCCTGCACTGCCGCCCGCTGCTGGAGACGGTGGCCGACACCTGGGCCTGGATCCAGCAGCGCGGCCCCCGCACGGAGCCCTACACCCAGGGCGGTCAGCCGCTGGGGATCGACCCGGAGAAGGAGCGGCTGATCCTGCGCGAGTTCCTCGCCGATCGGTGAGCGGCGGGGCGTGAGGCATGACGACGGGTCACTCCCGCCCGGGGAGTGACCCGTCGTCACCGGCGCGTCGTCAGGTGCGCGGTGCCGGTAGTCGTTGCAGGAAGACGTCGAACGCGGTCGGTTTCACCGCCGTCGCCCCCGCGAACGGGAAGTCCATCTCCTTGATCAGCAGCAGCGAGACCACCACCAGCGCGCCCAGCGAGAGCACCATCAGGGTGTGCGCCAGCGTGTTGGAGAGCCCGAACAGGAAGGTGAACCCGACCGTCAGCACCCCGCCCACGATCAGCGCCACCCACAGCAGCACCGGCACCTCGTCGTCCACCTGGTTGAGCCGGGCCCGGCGCTCCGAGGCCAGGTTCTCCAGGTGCGAGACCGCGTGCTCGTAGAGCACCTGCTGCTGGCTGTTGGCCGGGTTGATCGAGAAGACCGAGTCGCGCATCTGGTAGACCAGTTGGGTGGCCGCCGGGCTGCTGTGGTGGTCGGCCATCAGCGGCCACTCGGTGTCCTGCACGGTGCGGGCGTAGGCCAGGGTCTGCTGCTCCAGCTGGGGGCCGAGCGGGGCGGGCAGGTCGCGGGAGATCCAGTAGATGCCGGCCAGCGCGTCGGCCTCCTCGAAGGTGGTCTTGCGGGCCGCGTCGTTGTTGGTCCAGACGGTGATCACCACGAAGCCGAGCAGCACCGCGTACAGCACGCCGACGGCGGCGAAGATGAAGCCGGCCACGTCGTTGTGGGTCTCCCGGATGGGGTGCGGGACCCAGCGTTGCAACAGCTTCAGGGCAACGGCCAGCAGGACCAGGGTGATCAGGAGGATGCCGATGTCCTCAACACTCATGGGTGCAGCTTTCTCGGTGGGGAGCGAGGCAGGCAGGAGCACACGTGCTCCCGGGAGCCAGGGGAAACCCCCGGGAGCACGTGGCGTTCAGGGGAGGCACTCGGCCGGGGGCCGGTCGGCCGAGGGCAGCGCGGAGCCGGCCACGGGCTGCGCCGGTGGACGGGCCCGGCAGGGCTCCGCGGCGGGCGGGTGGCGGTCGGGTGGCGGGGGCGGGCCCGCGGGCTCAGCGGTTGCGGCGGGTGACCAGCTCGGCCAGCGCGAGCAACTCGTCGGCCGCGGCGGGATCGGGCACGGCGCAGGCCAGGTGCTCGATCGCGGCGGCCATCCGCTCGCAGGAGGCGCCCTGCGCCCAGGCCCGGCCGCCGGCCCGCTCGACGGCGTCGGCCGCGCGGCGCACCTCGGCCCGGGTCAGCGGGCGGTCGATCGCGTAGATCTCGGCGAGCTCCGCCGCGGCGGGCGTGCCGGAGCTCAGGGCGGCCACCACCGGCAGCGACTTCTTGCGCACCAGCAGGTCGGCCCCGGCCGGCTTGCCGGTGACGGCCGGATCGCCCCAGATCCCGATCAGGTCGTCGATCAGTTGGAAGGCCAGCCCGATCTGGCGGCCGAAGGCGTCCATCGCCGCAGCCGCCTCCTCGCCCGCGCCGGCGTAGAGCGCACCGATCGCGCAGGCACTGCCGAGCAACGCACCGGTCTTGGCCTCGGCCATCGCCAGGCACTCGGCCAGCGAGACGGTGCTGCGCTGCTCGAAGGCGCAGTCCGCCTGCTGGCCGCCGCACAGCTCGACCACGCACTGGGCGAGGTGGCGCATCGCGGCGGCGGCGGCCGGGTGGCCGTCCTCGGCGAGGGTGCGCAGCGCCAGGGAGTGCAGGGCGTCGCCCGCCAGGATGGCCTCGGTGGAGCCGAACACCCGCCAGGCGGTGGGACGGTGCCGCCTGGTCTCGTCCCGGTCGATCACGTCGTCGTGCAGCAGGGTGAAGTTGTGCACCAGCTCGACGGCGGCGGCCGCGGCCAGCACCGCCCGGTCGGTGTCGGCCGGTCCGGCGGGTGCGTCGGGCCGCGGGGCCGGGACGGTCGGCCCCGCGGCACAGGCCCGGGCGGCGGCCAGCACCAGGGCGGGCCGGATCGCCTTGCCGGAATCGGCGGCCGCCGGCGAACCGTCGGCCTCCCGCCAACCGAAGTGGTAGGCGGCGATCCGGGCCATCGACTCGGGCATGGTGTCGACGGCGGCCCGCAGCACCGGATCGACGGCGGCGCGCGAGCGGGTCAGCAGGTCGGCGGCGAGCTCGTCGAAGCTGTCGGCGGCGAGCTCGGGGAAGGGGTCGGGCGGATTGGGCTGGTTGTCTCGGTTACCTCGGCTGAGCGTCTCGATACCCACGGTGAAGCCCCCCAGGTCTTGGGTCGTGCGCGAGTTCGGGTCGTGAGCGCGGATTCCCCCGGCGGCCGCCCCGGACGTGCTGGTTTCCGGGGCGGCCCAATGGCGTGGCAGGACTACCGGCCGCGTGCGTGCTGCGGACGGGTGGAGCGGATTATCCGGGTCGTCAGCCCCGCGGGCGGGAGATTTCCACGTTTTCCAGCACACCGATGGCGTCCGGCACCAGAATGGCGGCCGAGTAGTAGGCGCTCACCAGGTAGGAAATGATGGCCTTCTCGTTGATGCCCATGAATCGCACCGAAAGGCTGGGCTCGATCTCGTCCGGGATGCCCGCCTGACGCAGACCGACCACGCCCTGCTTGTCCTCGCCGGTACGCATCGCGAGGATCGAGGTGGTGTGGCCGTCCACGATCGGGATCTTGTTGCAGGAGAGCAGCGGGACCCCGCGCCAGCCGGGCACCGTCTGCCCCTCGACCTCGACCGGGGTCGGGTAGATGCCGCGGGCGCTGCACTCGCGGTTGAAGGCGGCGATCGCCCGCGGGTGGGCCAGGAAGAACTTGGTGCCGCGGCGCCGGCTGAGCAGGTCGTCCATGTCGTCCGGGGTGGGGGCGCCGGAGTGGGTCTGGATCCGCTGGTCGTACTCGGCGTTCTGCAGCAGGCCGAACTCGGGGTTGTTGATCAGCTCGTGCTCCTGGCGCTCCTTCAGCGCCTCGACGGTGAGCTTGAGCTGCTGCTCGATCTGGTTCATCGGCTCGTTGTAGAGGTCGGCGACCCGGCTGTGCACCCGGAGCACCGTCTGCGCGACGCTGAGCTCGTACTCGCGCGGGGCGACCTCGTAGTCCACGAAGGTGCTGGGGAGGTCGAACTCGCCCTCGTGGCCGGCGGCGAGCTCGATCTCGGCCTCGCCGTGCCTGGACTGCGGCTGCTGGGCGTCCGCGATGAACCGGGCCAACTGCGCCTGCAGCTCCGGGGAGCGGTCCACCAGCTCCTGGAAGGCGGGCCAGGCCAGCGACATCGCGGTGCCGGCGGTGGCGGCCTTGACGGTGTAGGGCCAGAGGCCGTCCTCGACGAACAGCGCCTCGTCACCGATGTGGTCGCCGTCGGCCAGGACACCGACCACGGAGGACTCGCCGTACTTGCTGGTGCCGATCTTGTTGACCTTGCCGTGCGCGATCAGGAAGACCTCGCCGATCGGCCGGCCGGCCTCGATCAGCGTCTCTCCGGCGGCGAAGTCGCGCTGGACGAAGCGGGAGGCGAGCTCGACCAGCAGCGCCTCGTCCTCGAAGCCGCGCAGCGACGGGACCTCGGTGAGCGAGGGGCCGAAGACCTTCACCTCGGCCCCGGTCTTGACGAAGGAGACCCGGCCGCGGCCGACCGCGTAGCTCAGCCGGCGGTTGACCCGGTAGGTGCCACCGGAGACTTGGACCCACGGCAGGACGCGCAGCAGCCAGCGCGAGCTGATGCCCTGCATCTGCGGGGCGGACTTGGTGGTGGTCGCAAGATTCCGGGCCGCGGCGGTGCCGAGGCTCTGCTGCTGATCGGACAGGCTGTCCGGGCCGGCACTCGGCGCCGGAATACCCAGGGTCGTCTCGGTGGTCATGACAGGGCCCTCCCCCACACGAAGAATTAAGAAGTACTGCCTTCAGAGTGGGGCTCGGCACGCGCACGGCGCAATCACTCGGATGGGTGATTGGATAGCTGGGAGCATAAGTATAATTAGCGTTCTCATTCGATTTCTGTTCGGAGATTTTCGTATCAGAATCGAACTTTCGGCGGGGTTTTCGCCACGTTTCGGCGACGGATGGCCGAAATTCCACCACCGGATCGAACGGTCCGCCGACGGCGGGTCAGCCCGGCCCGTCCCAGTCCAGCGTCGGCGCCAGCCACCCCTCCAGGGTGAGCAGCCAGCGCTTCACGTCCAGCCCGATCCGCCCGCCGCCGAAGCCGCCCAACCCGTCCGCCGCCACCACCCGGTGGCAGGGCACCACCACCGGCAGCGGGTTGTTGCCCATCATCTGGCCCACCGCCCGGGCCGCCAGGCCCGGACTCCCCGCCAGGTCCGGGAAGGCACCACTGCGCTCGGCCAGCCGGCCGTAGGTGACCGTCTCCCCGTACGCCACCGTGCGGTACAGCGTCTGCAGCACCGCGCGGTGCCCGTCGCCGCCGGCCAGCCGCCAGTCCAGCGGGAGCGACCAGCTCCGGCTGCGCCCGGCGAAGTAGGCGGCGAACGCCTCCGTCACGGTCGCCGCCCGGTGCGGGTCGGCGCAGCGCGGCGCGCCGGGGAGCACGTCCCCGGCCACGAAGTGGACGGCCGCCACCCCCAGCCCGGTGACCCCGACCGCCAGCGGACCGCTGGGCAGCGGGCTGGGCACGGTCAGCCACTCGATCCGGTCCGCGCTCGTCTCCATGGCGGTCAAGCCTAGGCGGGCCCACCGACGCCGCGCGGCGGGTCCGCGGGCCCGCTGCGCCGGTCAGTCCCGGACCCGGTCCAGCACCGGCCCGGCCACCAGCTCGACCGCGTCCCGCTCCGGTCCGTGCAGCTGCAGCAGCAGGAGTTCGTTGCCGCCCGCGCGCAGCAGCGGGCCGGGGAGGTAGAGCGTCTGCTGCGGCCCGACCTCCCAGAACCGGCCGAGCAGGAAGCCGTTGATCCAGCAGAGCCCCTTGCCCAGCCCCTCGGTGAGCACGAAGGTGTCGGCCGGCCCGGCCACCTCGAAGGTCGCCCGCCGGAACACCGGCCGCCCGTCGAGCTCGCCGGGCAGCGGCCCGCCCGTGAAGGGCAGTTCGGCCACGTCGTCCAGCGGCAGGGAGTACGCCTGCCAGCCGTGCAGCAGCTGCTGCCCGAGCCGCACCGCACCGCTGATCCCCTTGCGGTCGGCCAGTTCGGGGCCGTAGTTGACCCGCCCGAGGTTCTCCACCAGCAGCTCCAGCCGGGCGCCGCCGGCCGGCACCGCCAGCTCGACCGGGCCGCCGGAGAGCCCGGTGCGGTCCAGGACCCCGACCGGCCGCCCGTCCAGGAACACCTGCGCCCGGTCGCCGAGCCCGTCCACCAGCAGCTCGGCCCGGTCGCGCGGCCCGGTCACCCAGGTCCGGTAGAGGACGAACCCGTAGGCCTGGTCCAGTTCCTCCATGCTCGGCGTGCCGGCCGCGTGCACCGGCTCGGCCAGGTCCTCGACCAGGTCCAGCAGCGGCAGCGGCCCACCCAGGTCGAGCCGGCGCGGCGCGAGCACCGGCGGGCGGTCGGTCGACGGGGCCGGCGGCAGCTCGACGTGCTTGCCCAGCACCTCGCGGAACGCCCAGTACTTCTCGGTGAGCCGGCCGTCCTCGGCGATCGCCGCGTCGTAGTCGTAGCTGGTGACGGTGGGCTGCAGCCGGCCGTCCGTCAGGTTGGCGCCGTTCAGCAGGCCGAAGTTGGTGCCGCCGTGCGCCATGTAGAGGTTGACCGAGGCACCGGCGGCGAGCATCTCCTCCAGCACCCGCGCCGCGTCCGCCGCGTCCCGGGTGTGGTGCGGCACGCCCCAGTGGTCGAACCAGCCGTTCCAGAACTCCATGCAGACCGGCGGACCGTCCGGCGAGTAGCCGCGCAGCACCTCGAAGCCCTCCTCGGCCCGGTCGCCGAAGTTGGCGGTCGGCAGCACCCCGGCCAGGGTGCCGCCCTGCATCATCGGGTGGGTCGGGCCGTCCGAGGTGAAGAGCAGGCAGTCGGCCCCGCGCCGGCGCAGCCCCTGGGCCAGGTGGCGCAGGTAGGCGGTGTCGGTGCCGTAGGAGCCGTACTCGTTCTCCACCTGGAGCGCCAGCACCGGCCCGCCCCGCTCGGCCAGCAGCGGGGCGACCAGCGGCAGCACCGCGTCCAACCAGCGGTCCACGGCGGCCAGGTAGCCGGGGTCGCTGCAGCGCAGCCGCAGGTTGCGGTCCTTCAGCAGCCAGGCCGGCAGTCCGCCGAACTCCCACTCCGCGCAGATGTACGGCCCCGGCCGCAGCAGCACCTTGAGCCCGGCCCGCTCGGCGGCCCGGACGAAGGCCACCAGGTCCAGCCGCCCGGTGAAGTCGAACTCGCCCGGACGCGGCTCGTGCAGGTTCCACGGCAGGTAGGTCTCCACCGTGTTGAGGCCCATCGCGCGCAGCAGGCCGAGCCGGTGCTCCCAGTACTCGGGGACCACCCGGAAGTAGTGCAGCGCGCCGGAGAGGATCCGGAACGGCTGCCCGTCCAGGGCGAAGCCGTCCCGGTCGTGGGTCAGGCTGGACATCGGCAGGTGCTCCTCTGCTTCGTGCGGCCGGGGTGCCGGGTTCATCGTGCGGGCCCGCCGCCGCTGCGCGGTTGAACTCCCGTCCAGCAGAACATGGACTTTTCTGCACCGTCCGGATGACGCGCTGAGCTGTACAGTTTTGGCTCCACCGCCCGTTGATTGGACTTTCCGAGGCACCGTGACCGGCTTCGCGCGCTACCTCACCCCCACCCCGGAGCACCGGCTGCTGGGCCTGGTCTGCCTGGGCGTGGGCGCGCAGCAGGTGCGGCGGATGAGCTTCGACGGCCGGGTGCTGAACTGCTACGGCCTGATGCTGGTCACCCGGGGCGGCGGCTGGCTGGAGTGGGGCGACCGGCCGCGCCGCCGGCTGCCGGTGCGGGCCCCGGCCGCGTTCGTGGTCTTCCCCGGGCTCTACCACGCCTACCAGCCGGACCCGCAGGGCTGGAGCGAGCGCTGGGTGCTGTTCGACGGTCCGGCGGCGGGCGCGCACGAGCTGCTGGGCGGACTGGACCGGGACGCGCCGGTGATCCCGCTCGGCCCGGCGGTCCAGTCCCTGGGCCGGCTCTTCGACCGGCTCGGCGAGGCGGTGGAGCCCGGTGCCCCGCACCGCGACGTGGTGGCGGCCGCGCTGGTCCAGCAGGTGCTCGCCGAACTGCTGGTCGGCCGGGTCGACGCGGACCTGTCCCGGGTGGTCCGCTACCTGGACGAGCACGCCGTCGAGTCGCTGACCGTCGGCGACCACGCCCGCCGGCTGGGCCTGACCGAGGCGGCGCTGCGCGACGAGGTGCAGCGGGCCACCGGCTCCACGCCGAAGGAGTACCTGCTGCGCGCCCGGTTGTCGCGGGCCAAGCGCCTGCTCTCCACCACCGACCGCCCGGTGCAGGAGGTGGCCAGGGCCGTGGGGTACGACGATCCGGCCTACTTCACCCGGCTGTTCACCCGGCGGGTGGGCGCCGCGCCGACCGAGTTCCGGCGCGGCACGGCGGGCTGAGCGCACCGGCACCGCCGCTCGACCGCCTCGCCCAGCTGTTCACTTGGGTCTGAGGATCCGTCAACCTGGCCGACCTTGTGCACCTCCCGCGCCCCGGCCCAGACTCGAACCGCCAACGGCGCTCTCCATCATGGCCAGTTGGCCCGTGCTCGGCCCAGTTGTCGAATCGTCAGGAGAGCTCCGTGCACCAGCACGCCCGGCGGACCGCCCGCCGCAGACCGCGCCGTGTCCTGCTGATCCTCATCGCCGTCCTGGTGGTCGGCGCGGGGGCGACGGCCTTCGTGCTGCGCGACACCGACCTCGTCCCGAAGGACCCGGCGAGCGTCACCGCCCGTCCGTGCCCGGCGAACCTGCCGCTCTCGGTGCAGGTGACACCCACCCGGCGGGGCAGTGCGCGCGACGCCCTGGTCCCCGACCGGCCGGCCGTGGCCACCTACTGCCGCTACGACCTGTCCAACAAGCCCGACGGCTGGAAGCTGCGCGACTCCGCCGAACTGCGCGGCGCCGCCCTGGACACCCTGGTCGGCGCCCTGGACGCGGCGCCCCGGGCCGCCGGGGACTGCCCCGACGTCCAGCGCGACGGCGAGATGGTCGGGGAGCTGTACCTCGAGTACCCGAGCGGCCCGGGCGTCGCCGTGCTCGTCCGCGCACTGACCCCGGTCCCGGACGCCTGCGAGAGCGCCCGGAGCAGCGCCGACGGGCCGTTCGCCACCGCTGCCGTCAACCTGCCGCTGCGCTGAGCCGCCGCCCGTCCGCCGCCCGGCAGCGCGGGCAGCGGCAGGGCGGCCAGTCGAACGCCGTGTGGATCTCCCAGGAGGAGATCGGCGGCACCTCGGTGCACGGCAGCAGCTCGGTCCGCTCGCCGGTGCCGGCCGCGATCCGGTAGACCCTGATGGTCATCGTGGTCACGCGGTCGACGTCCTTGGCAGTGAGGGTCGGTGGCGCGGGCAGCGGCAGGCGGGCCACTCGCCGCCGATCGGCCCGCGGTACGGCTCGCACGAGCGGACCCGGGTGCGGTCGAGCTCCTCGCGGCGGCCGTCGACGGTGATCCGGTAGACCCGGATCACCAGCGCGCTCGGGCGGCGGTCACGTCTCGTCACGGCGCCTCAGTTCGTGGCGCACAACGGACAGTTCGGCCAGCCCAACGGGCACCCCCTGGGTCCGCACCACCCGGCCCAGGCAGCGGGCGTGGTCGGCGACGTGCGCCGCGATCGCCTCCAGGGTGTGCGGGTTGCAGCCGCCGAGCTCGATGTGGACGCCGCCGCGGTAGAGGGTGACCCGACCCGCCTCCAGCGAGGGCAGCGGCGGCAGCCGGGCCACCACCAGGGCATCGACCATCCGGTCCACGGCCCGGTCCGCCAGCGCCCGCAGCTGGCGGGCGGCCCGCTGCTCCTGGGACTCAACACGCGCGTCCATGGCGGGCGTTCACCCCTTCGAGGATCAGGTCGGCGAGCGCCTCGGCGGTCTCGGCCGAGGCCCGCCCGAGTTCGACCAGGGTCACGCCGGTCACCGGCCCGGTGACATCGACGCAGAGCGACGGAAGCACCACCCCGGCACGGGTCAGGGCGGCCCGCAGTTTCTGCTCGGCGGCGGTTGCTTGGCTGCGTGAGGCCCTGAGGGCAGCGTTGAGCCTGGACATGCGTGCGACTCCTCTGTGTAGTCGTTCCGCTACACAGGATGGTCCTTCCGGGTTACGATCGGAAGCGTCCAGACTGGGCAGTTGGGCCCGGTGGGACTCACGCACCGAAGGGCGTTCGAACATGCGCCGAACGAAACTTGACCCCTCGTCATCCCCGCTCGCCGCTTTCGGCGTCCAACTCCGCAGGTCCCGCGAGGCGAAGAAGCTCACCCAGGTGGAGCTGGGCGAGTTGATCGGGTACAGCGACAGCTTCCTCTCGTGCGTCGAACGGGCGACGCGCAATCCCACACTGGACTTCGCGGTCCGCAGCGACGAGCGGCTCGACACCGGCGGGACGCTGGAACTGATGTGGTGGGCCATCAACCACACCGCCTTGCTGCAGGGTTTCCCGGAGTTCGCGGCGCTGGAGCGCAAGGCCGTGGAGATCCGGCTCTTCGAACTCGGCATCGTTCCGGGCCTGCTGCAGACCCCCGAGTACGCGCGGGCGCTGGTCACTGCCGCGGTGCAGCGGGGCAGCATCACCCGCGAGCAGGCCGAACAGCGGCTGGAGTTCCACGCGGCGCGCCAACAGCTCCTGGAGCGCTCGCCGCTGCTGCACGCCGTGCTCGACGAGAGCTGCATTCGGCGGCCGGTTGGTGGAGCCGAGGTGATGGCGCGCCAGCTCGATCACCTGGAGTTCCTGGCCTCGAAGCCGAGCGTCACGCTTCAGATTGCCCCCTACAGCCTTGGGGAACATGCGCCGTTCGCGGTGGCTGTCACACTGCTGACCAGCTCGGACCGGACTGTCGTTGCCTATTCGGAAGCCCAGGCCAGGGGGTTCCTGGAGCGTGAATTGACCAAGGTCCGCGCCTGGGAGAGGGACTACCATCAGCTCCAGGTGGAGGCGCTCTCCAAGACGGCCTCCGTGGAACTGATCCGCAAGGCACGAAAGGAACTCCATCCATGACCGACCGCGTGGACCTGTCCGGCGCTTCTTGGCTCAAGTCAAGCCACAGCACCAACGGCGGCCAGTGCATCGAGGTCGCCCCCGACTTCCCCGGCGTCACCCCGGTCCGCGACTCCAAGGACCCCGAGGGCCCGGCCCTCGTCTTCACCGCCTCCGCGTTCGCGGCCTTCGTCTCCGGGGTAAGGACGGGCCAGTTCGGCTCCATCTGACGAAGGGACCGTGGACGGCATGAGCGTCGACCTGACCAGCCCGCACTGGCGCAAGAGCACCCGCAGCGACAACGGCGGCCAGTGCGTAGAGATCGCCAGCGGCCTCGCGGGCCTCGCTCCCGTCCGCGACTCCAAGGACCCGGGCGGTCCGTCGCTCGCCTTCCCCGCCCCGGCCTTCGCCGCCTTCCTCGCCGGGCTCAAGCAGGGCGCGCTCCGGGCCGGCTGACCGCGGCACGCACACGCGCACGCCCCCACCGGGTCGGGACCCGGCAGGGGCGTGCGCGTGTGAAGCGGGGTGCGACTACTGCAGCGGGACCATGCCGTACGGGGCCCGCGGCAGGTTCCACTGCTGGTTGGTGCCGCCGTTGCAGTCCCACAGCTGGAGCATGTTCCCGGCGGTGGTGCTGCCGTACGGCAGGTCGACGCACCGGCCGGACTGCGGGTTGAACAGCGACCCGTCCGCGCGCGGCTCCCAGGTCTGGTTCTTGCCGCCGTTGCAGGTCCACAGCTCCAGCGCGGCACCGTTGTTGGTGGCGTTGCCGGTCACGTCCAGGCACTTGCCCATCGACTGGATCGTGCCGTCGGGCCGGTCCAGGGTGTAGGTCTGGTTGGCGCCGCCGTTGCAGGTCCACAGGTCGATCCGGGTGCCGTCGGCGTTGCCGCCGCCGGCCGCGTCGATGCAGGAGTAGCCCGCGCCCGTGCTGTACGCACCCGACCGGGCCGGGTAGTTGGCCGTGCGGGCGTGCACGGCGACGTCGCTCAGGTCGCCCTTGAAGTTCCAGGACGCGCCCTGGCCGCCGGAGCCGCCGAGCTGGAACTGGTTCCCCGCGCCGTTGGCGCTGGTGATCGCGTGGTAGCCGGACGCGGCCGGCCAACCGTCGACGTACAGCTGCAGGAAGCCGGTCATCTCGTTGTAGGTGGCGGTCAGCTGCTGCCAGGTGCCGTACTTGACCGCCGCCCCCGGCAGCACGACGGTGTCGTCCCACGGGTTGTTCGGGTTGCCGCTGCGCATCTCGAAGTGCCAGTTGTTGTCCCACTGGCTGGCCCAGAGGATGAACCCGCCGAGCGTGCTGCCGCCGCTGTAGGTGCTGACCGCGACACCGCCGCCCGCGGCGGCCCGGGCCCAGGCGGTGACGGTGAAGTCGCCGGTGCCGACCACGGGCTTGCCGTTGTTGCCCAGCGTGGCGGTGCCGTCGAAGTGGGCGACGGTGGACGGCAGCGGACGGGCGTTGGCCGTCGCCGAGTTGTCCACGTAGGTCAGGTTCCCGGCGGGCGCCAGGCGGCCGGAGTCGTAGCCGAACAGGTCGGCGGCGCCGCGGTCACGGCTGAGCTGCCACTGGTCGGCGGGGTCCCACAGGTCGCCCGGCTGGGTCGGGCCCGGGTAGACGGTGAAGGTCTTCTGGGTCTCCGCCGTGTAGTTCCCGGCCTGGTCCAGCGCCCGCAGGTGCACGGTGTTCGTACCCGGCTGGGTGAAGGCGATCACGGTGCTGACCAGGGCGGCCGTGCTGCTGCAGGCCGGCCTGGTCCAGGCGGTGTCGGCGTTGAGGCGGTACTCCAGGCAGCCGCTGGGCACGGAGCCGTCGGCCTGCGCCACGTGGGAGTACTGGGCGGTCAGCTCCCAGCCGTCCAGGTGCGGCGGGAACTGCGACGGGCGGTCCTGGACGCTGATGGTCGGCGCGGTCCGGTCGATCCGGAAGTGGCAGTCCGGGCTCGCGGCCGAGGCCTGGCCCTGGCTGTCCTGACTGACGGCGCGCCAGGCGTAGCTGTGGTTGTCCAGCAGCTTGCTGGTGTCGAGGGCGACCGAGGCGGTGCCGTCCGCGCCGACGGTGCCGGTGCCGGTGACCACGTCGGTGGTCAGGTCCTGGGTGTCCTGGACGTGGAAGACGATCGTGGCCGCGCTGCTGTCGGCCTTCGCGGTCAGCGTGGTGGCGCCGTCCGGCAGGTAGCCCCAGTTGTAGGCGGGGGTGCTGCCGCAGCCCTCCGTCGGCGCGCCGAACAGGGCCGGCTCGACGGGGCCGACCTGCAGCCCGGTCGGGACCGTGGGCGTGGCCGGCGAGGCGGCGTGCGCGGCCGGCGCGAGGCCGAGCACCGCGGCGGAGAGGGTGAGCGTCACGGTGGCCGCGGACAGCCCCCGGGCGGTGCCGCGTTTCACGCGGCCGACGACGTTCGTACCCGTGATGGACAAAGAAGTCCCCCCAAATCGGACCGGGCCACCACCACTGCGGCGGAGGCCACCCCGCACCCTCCTCCTCGCCGCTCCACCGCGTCAACTCCAATCCTTCACCGCTTTTCGCACAGCCCCCAAATCGAGCTGTTTCCAGTGAGGTTGGCGCGCTGCGAGGGACAGGCGGGGCTGCAGGGCGACCGATCCCCGGCCCGCCGGCACCTGCGGTTGTGTGCTGCAGGTGCCGGCGCGACACAGGGGGACCGCCTTCGCCCGCCCGCACTACGCCGCGGCCTGCCAGGCGAAGCCGTCCGGGTCGGTGAAGGCCGCGGCGCCGCCGCCGATGGTGATCCGGTGCGAGCCGCTGCCGGCCGCGGGCACACCCGCGTCCTTCGCCAGCGCCTTGCGCCGGTACAGGCCGAGCTTCACCGGCGAGTCGCCGGCGGCGAACTCGACGTAGGTCATCGCGAAGCTCTTGCCGACCGTCAGGCCCTGCGCGACGTAGAACTTCTTGCTGGCGCCGATGTCCTCGACCCCGAGCAGCAGCACCATCGACTCGATCTCGCGGGTCACCGGGCCGGTGTCCTTCTTGGCCGAGGTGGCCAGCTTCCAGATCGCCCCGTCCGGGGCCTGCAGCGTGGCGCCGTAGCCCCACAGCGACTTGGTCGCCGGCTTGATCACGGTCGCGCCGGCCGCCACCGCCGACGCCACGAAGCTGTCCACGGTGCCGGGCTGGGCCACCGTGAGCGACAGGGTGTAGCCGCGGAAGCCCTCGGTCGGCTCCGCCGCCGCCCGCACCCGCAGCTGCTCCGCGGACAGCCCGAAGGCCGCCCGGTAGAACTCCTCGGCGGTCTTCTCGTCCGCCACGTCCAGGGTCACGTTCTCGATGAAGGTCATGTAGAAGAAGGTAGTTGGGCCCCGGAAGCCGTGCTTCTCGAAAACTGACCGGTCCGCGCACCCCGCTCGGGCCGGGTCCTCGGCGGTCGGCGCGACAGCAGGTCGGCCCGCCCTTGCGCACACCTCACGGGTGACGGTCGACGTCGGCTGCTCCGGCCGCCGGGCGATCTCGGCGTGGGCGATGGCGAGCGGCAGACTCACCCGGCCGGCCACGCCGCCTGATGCCTCGGCACGGACGACGAGGTGTTCCCTGCGGCGATCAGCAGGTCGGGCAGCGAGAGGGCGCGGTGGAAGCCGGCGTCGAGGGCGTGGCGCTGGACCTCCAGGGCGCGGGCACGGAGCGGCACCGGCGGACCGTCCTCCACTACGACAGCGGCTTCGACGTGATCGCCTCGCCGGCCGGCCGGCCCACCGCCTGGGTGGTCCCGCCCGGCAGCGCCGACCAGTGACCGTGGACGGTTCTGGGGCGGGCGCACGGGCGCCCGCCCCAGAATCGTTGACTGCCCGTCAGGCCACCTGGGCCGGCACCGTGTCCTGGTGGCGGAGCGGCCGGGTGACCTGCTTGACCAGGCACTGCGGCACCCCGGCCGTGCGGACCGCCGCCTCGCGGGCGGCGCGGCGGTAGGCGGTGGGGGACATGCCGATCAGCTCGGTGAAGCGGGTGCTGAAGGTGCCCAGCGAGGAGCAGCCGACCGCGAAGCAGACGTCGGTGACGCTGAGGTCGCCGCGGCGCAGCAGGGCGGTGGCGCGCTCGATCCGACGGGTCATCAGGTACTGGTAGGGCGACTCGCCGTAGGCGATCTTGAACTGGCGGCTCAGGTGGCCGGCCGACAGGTGGGCGCCGCGGGCCAGCGCCTCGACGTTCAGCGGCTGGGCGTACTCGCGGTCGATCCGGTCCCGGACCCGGCGCAGGCGGGCCAGGTCGGCCAGGTGTTGCGACTCGATCCGGGCGGCGGCCCAGGCGGTGAGGCACATCGCGGTTCCCCCCTCGGTGCGGGTCAGCGGAGTTCCTGGAAGCGGACCAGGTTGCCGGCCGGGTCGCGGAAGGCGCAGTCGCGGATGCCGTAGGGCTGCTCGGTCGGCTCCTGGACCACCTCGGCGTCGGCGGCCTGCACCTGGTCGAAGACCCCGTTCAGGTCCTTGGTGGCCAGCAGGATCCAGCCGTAGGTGCCCTTGGCCATCATCTCCTGGATCGTGCGGCGCTCCGCGTCGGTGATCCCGGGGTCGGCGGCCGGCGGGGCCAGCAGGATCGAGGTGCCGGGCTGGTTGACCGGTCCGACGGTGATCCACCGCATCCGGCCCTGGCCGACGTCGCTGCGCACCTCGAAGCCGAGGACGTCGCGGTAGAAGGCCAGCGAGGCGTCCGGGTCGTCGTGCGGCAGGACCGTGGTGTGAATGGTGATGTCCATGGTCGCCACGCTAGCCCCGGCGGCGCCGCGGGGCTTCTCCATTCCTGACGGATCTGCGGCGCGTCGCCCCGGACCCTCCCGGCGCGTCGCCGCGGACCCGACTAGCGCAGGGCGGCCGCGAGTTCGGCGGCCGAGGGCGGATTGGCACCGGCCCGGCCGACGGTCAGCGCGGCGGCGGTGGCCGCGGTGCGCAGAGCGTCGGGCAGCGGCTGCTCGGGCAGGGCGGTGAGCAGCGCGGACATGAAGGAATCGCCCGCCCCGACCGTGTCCACCACCTCGGCGGGCACCGCGTCCACCGCGCAGCCGCCCCCGTCGGTGAGCGCGAAGGCGCCGGCCGCGCCGCGGGTGACCACCACGGTCCGCGGCCCGAGCGCGAGCCAGCGGGCGGCCGTCTCGGCGGCGGGCACGCCCGGGTAGAGCCACTCCAGGTCCTCGTCGCTGGCCTTCACCAGGTGGCTGAGCGCCACGCACTCCTCGACCGCCGCCAGCCCCGCCGCCCGCTCGCCGAACAGCGCGGGGCGCACGTTGGGGTCGAAGGAGACCCGGGCCCCCGCCGCGCGCTGCTCGCGCAGCAGCGCGCGCACGGTCGCCGCGCCCGGCTCCAGCACCGCCCCGACCGACCCCACGTGCACCCGGCGCGCGGCCGGCACCGGCGTCGGCCGCAGGGTCCAGCCGATCGCGAACTCGTAGTCGGCACGGCCGTGTCCGTCCAGGGTGACCACGGCCCTGGGCGTCGGCTCCGCGGCCCCGTCGGTGTGCAGCAGCACGCCCGCCGCCTCCAGGTGCCGCCGCACCAGCGCGCCGCCCTCGTCCGCCCCCAGTTGCGTCAGCAGCGCCGTGCTCCGGCCCAGCCGCGCCAGCCCGAGGGCCACGTTGGCCGGGCTGCCGCCGGGGTACGGCCGGTCGGGCTCGCCCGGGGTGCGGACGACGTCCACGACGCACTCGCCGACGACCAGGAACTCGACCGGGGTTGACTCGCGCATCCCTGGAACGTACGGCCCCCCGCGCCGGAGCGTCAACGCGGCGCGGGCGGGCGAAATCGACTGGTGACCGCGCGGCCCGCCGCCCAGGATGGGCGGATGCTGACCGATCTCTGGCCCCTGCTCGACCTGCGCCTGACCACGCCCCGGCTGGAGCTGCGGCTGCCCGACGAGGGGCAGCTCGCGGCGCTGGCCCGGCTGGCGGCGGCCGGGATCCACCCGCCGGACAGGCAGCCGTTCCTGCGCCCGTGGGCCACCGAGCCGGCGGCGCGGGCCCGCAGCGTGGTGCAGTACCACTGGCTGCGGCGCGGCAACTGGCACCCCGCCGACTGGTCGCTCACCCTCGCGGTGCTCGCGGACGGCGAGGTGGTGGGCCAGCAGGCCCTCTACGCCCAGGACTTCGGCGTGCTGCGGGCCGTGCAGAGCACCTCCTGGCTGGGCCTGGCGCACCAGGGCAAGGGCATCGGCACCGAGATGCGGGCGGCAGTGCTGCACCTCGCGTTCGACGGCCTGGGCGCCACCGAGGCGCTCAGCGGGGCCCGGGTGGACAACCCGGGCTCGCTGGCCGTCTCCCGCAAGCTCGGCTACCGGGAGGACGGCCTGCAGCGCGACCTGGTGGACGGCGCCCCGGTGACCACCCGGCGGCTGCGGCTGTCCCGGGCCGACTGGGCGGCGCGGGAGCGGCTGCCGGTGACGGTCGGCGGGCTGGCACCCTGCCTGCCGCTGTTCGGCCTCTGACCCACCGTCAGCCGCGCTCCGCCGCCGCCCCCACCGCCCACAGGTCCGCGTACACGCCGCCCGCGGCCAACAGCTCGTCGTGGCTGCCGAGTTCGACGATCCGGCCGGCCTCCATCACCGCCACCCGGTCGGCGTCGCGGGCGGTGTGCAGGCGGTGGGCGATGGCGATCACGGTGCGGCCGGCCAGTACGGCGGCCAGCGAGCGCTCCAGGTGGCGGGCGGCCCGGGGGTCGACCAGCGAGGTGGCCTCGTCCAGGACGAGCACGCCCGGGTCGGCCAGCACCAGCCGGGCCAGCGCCAGCTGCTGCGCCCGGGACGGCGAGAGCTCGGTGGCCCCGCCGCCCAGCACCGCGTCCAGGCCGAGCTCCTCGGCCCAGTCCCAGGCGTCCACCGCGCGCAGCGCCGCCACCATCGCCGGATCGTCCGCCTCCGCGCGGGCCAGTGCGAGGTTCTCCCGCAGGGTGCCGTGGAAGACGTGGTGCTCCTGGGTCACCAGGGCGACCTCGCGGCGCAGCCGGTCCGCCCCGAACGCGTCGAGCGGGATCCCGTCCAGGGTGATCCGGCCCGCGTCCGGCGCGTGGATCCCGGCCAGCAGCCGCCCCAGGGTGGACTTCCCGGCCCCGGAGGCACCGACGACCGCCAGCCGCTCCCCCGGGCGGACCACCAGGTCCACCCCGTGCAGCACGGGGCGGCCGGCCCGGTAGGCGTACTCGACGCCCGCCACCCGCAGGCCGTCCGCCGGCCGGCGCTGCACCGGTCCGCCCGCGGCGGGCGGCACCGCCTGCTGCGCCACCCCGAGCACCCGGGCCAGCGAGGCGCCGCCCGACTGCAGGGTGGCCAGCTGGAAGACCAGCGTGTCCACCGGGCCCACCAGTTGCTGCACGTACAGCACCGCCGCCGTGACGGCGCCCAGCGAGGCCAGCCCGTGCAGGTGGTAGAGGCCGCCGATCACCAGGGTGGCCACCACCGGCAGCACGTAGGCGGTGTCCGAGATCGGCAGGAAGACGGTGCGCAGCCAGAGCGTGTACCGCTCGGCGGCGTACGAGCGGTCGATGTCCGCCCGGGCCCGGGCGGCCCGCAGGTCGCCGGTCCGCATCGCCTCCACGGTCCGCGCGCCCGCCACCGACTCGGCCAGCCCCTCGGTGAGCCGGGCGTAGGCGGCGCTCGCGGCCAGGTAGCCGGCCCGGGCCCGGGCGGTGTACCAGCGCACCGAGAACCAGAGCACCGGCACCGCGACCAGGCAGGGCAGCGCCAGCAGCGGGCCGAGCAGCACCACCGCGCCCAGCGTCAGCACGATGGTCGAGCAGGCGACCAGGGTGTCCGGCACCGCGGTGCGGACGGCGTCGGAGAGCGCGTCGACGTCACGGGTGGAGCGGGTCACCAGGTCCCCCGTGCCGGCCCGCTCCACGGTGGCCGGCGGCAGCTCCAGCACCCCGGCCACGAACTCCTCCCGCAGCTCGGCCAGCACCTGCTCGCCCAGGCGGGCCGAGGCGAGCACGGCGAACTGCAGCAGCGCCGCCTGCAGCGCGATCGAGCCGCAGATCAGCAGCCCGGTGCGCAGCGCGTGGTCCACCCCGTGCCCGGCCTGGTCGACCAGTTCCCCGAGCAGCCGGGGCGCGGCCAGCCCGCAGACCGCCGCCAAGGCGTGCAGCAGCAGCGCCACGGCCAGCTCGCCGGGGTGGCGCAGCGTCAACCGGCGGGCGTAGGCCCGCACCTCGGCCGGTCCGGCGACCGGCAGCGCCACGGTACTCACGCGTCGTCCCCTCCTCGGGTGACCACGGCCCGGTAGCCCGGGTCCGCGAGCAGCTCGCGGTGGCTGCCCTCGGCCACCGCCTTGCCGTCCACCAGCAGCACCACGTGGTCGGCCCGGGCCAGCAGCACCGGGCTGGTGGCCAGCACCAGGGTGGTGCGTCCGGTCCGGGCGGTGCGCAGCCGGTCGGCGATCCGGGCCTCGGTGTGCGCGTCCACCGCGCTGGTCGGCTCGACCAGCACCAGTACCTCGGGGTCGGCCAGCAGCGCCCGGGCCAGCCGCAGGCGCTGCTGCTGGCCGCCGGAGAACTCCCGGCCGCCGTCGACGATCTCGCCGTCCAGCCCGCCCGGCAGCGCCTCCACCACGTCCAGCGCGGCGGCGGCGGTCAACGCGGCGGTCAGGGCCGCGTCGCCGCGCCCGCGCGGGTCCAGTTCACCGCGCAGCGGGCCGCTGAACAGCCGGGCGTCGCCCGGCAGCACCAGGATCCGGCGCCGCACCTCGTCCAACGGCAGCTCCGCCAGCGGCACCCCGCCGAGCGTCGTACCGCCGTCGGTGTACCGGCCCAGTCGGTCGGCCAGCGCCCCGGCCGCCACCGGATCGGCGCAGGCCACCGCGGTCAGCCCGCCGGGGCGCAGCCGCAGCCCGGAATCGGGGTCGGCCAGCAGGCCGCCCTCCGGGGCCACCGCGTCGCCCGCGGCCAGGTCGGGCGCGAGCGCGAGCAGCCGCACCACCCGGCGCGCCGCCACCCGGGCCCGGGTCAGCTTGTCCACCGCCTCGGTCAGCCGCTGCAGCTGCGGGGCGAGGAAGACCGCGTACCCGTAGAAGGCGATCAGCTGACCCATGGTCAGCCGGTGGTCCAGCACCTCGGCCGCGCCGAGCCAGACCACCAGGGCGACCAGGATCCCCGGCAGCAGCACCTTGGTGCCGTCCAGCAGCGCCTCGATCCGGGCCAGCCGGACCCCGGCCGCGCGCACGGCCTGCGAGTCGCGCCGGTAGCGGGCCAGGAAGAGCGGTTCGCCGCCGATCCCGCGCAGCACCCGCAGCCCGCCGGCGATGTCCACCGCCAGCTCGGTCAGTCCGCCCTGCTGCGCCCGCAGCCCCTCCTGGCGCCGGTGCAGCGGCCGGATCAGCAGCGCCACCGCCCAGGCCATCAGCGGCACCCCCGCCAGCACCAGCAGGCCCAGCCAGGGCGCGGTGACCAGCATGATCAACGCCACCACGGCCGAGGAGACCGCCGCGCCCGAGGCCCGGGTGACCACCTCCAGCAGGCGGCCGACCGCCCGCAGGTCGGCCACCCCGACGCCGACCACCTCACCGGTGGACACCCGCCGGGTCAGCGCGGCGCCCAACCGGGCCGACTGGCGGGTGATCAGCTCGGTGCCGAGGAAGACCGCCCCGTAGTTGGCGATCATGCTGCACCGGTCGCGCAGGATCGCCGCCGTGTTGACCACCAGGCCCAGCACCAGCACCGCGCCGCCCCAGAGCAGCAGTTGCCCCTGGTCCCGGCCGGCGATCCCGCGGTCGACGGCCAGGCCGATCGCCCCGGGCACCAGCGCCTGGGCGAGCAGGGTCAGCACGCCCAGCCCTACGCCCCACACCGTCTGCACCGCGAACCGGCCGGCCATCCACCACAGGAACCGCCCCGGCGACCCGAGTTCGGGCTCCGCCACGGCTTGCGGCAGGTACCGCATCGCCCGGCCCGGGCCCCATCCGCGCATCACCACTGCCGCTCCCGCCCGCCCGAACCTCGCCCGGCAAAGACCGCCAAGTCTCACCGAGCCGAGCACCCGGGGCAACCGGATTTCCCCACCGGACACCGGCACCGGGCACTCGGCCGATCAGCGGGCTGGTCAGCGGGCGCACCCGACGGCAGGATGGTGCGCATATGACCACCCCGACCACACCCGAGAACCCGACCCCCGACCACCGCCGCGCCGCGCACGACGCCCTGACCGGCCTCGCCCTCGGCGACGCCTTCGGCGCCCAGTTCTTCGTCCCCGACAACGCCCCGCTGCTGCGCGAGCGGCGCCCGGCCCCGCCCGTCTGGCCGTGGACCGACGACACCGAGATGGCCTGCTCGGTCTTCGCCGTGCTGCGCGACCGGGGCACGGTGGACCAGTGGGAGCTGGCCGACTCCTTCGCCCGGCACCACGACTTCGACCGCGGCTACGGCGCCGCGACCAACCGGATGCTCCGCCTGCTGCGCGAACGGCAGGGCAGCTGGCGCCAGTTGGCCCGGGACCAGTTCGACGGCCAGGGCTCCTTCGGCAACGGCGCGGCGATGCGGGTGGCGCCGCTGGGCGCCTGGTTCGCCGTCGACCCGGCCGAGGCCGCCTGGCAGGCCGCCCGCTCGGCCGAGACCACCCACACCCACCCGGAGGCGGTGGCCGGCGCGGTCGCCGTGGCCGTGGCCGCCGCCTGGGCGGTGCGGGCCCGGACCGACCGGCTCGCCCCGGTCGAGCTGCTCACCGCGGTGCTGGAGCTGACCCCGCCGGGCCGGGTGCGGGACGGCGTCGCCGAGGCGCGCGGGCTGCTGGCCCAGCCCGATCCCGGGTACGCCGCGCACCGGTTGGGCAACGGCCGGCAGGTGAGCGCGGTGGACACCGTCCCGTTCACCCTGTGGTGCGCGGCCCGGTACCTGACCGACTACCGGGAGGCGATGTGGGCCACCGCCTCGGCGGGCGGCGACGTGGACACCACCTGCGCCATCGTCGGCGGCATCGTGGCCGCGCACGTCGGGGCCGCGGCCCTGCCCGCCGACTGGCTGGGCGCCGTGGAACCGCTGCCGCAGTGGGCGGCCACCGAGGAGCTCGGGCACGACCTCACCCCGGCGGACTTCGGCGCGGCGCTGCAGCCGCTGCGGCGACCACTGCCGCTGCCGGTGCCGGACCTGCTGGTCACCCCGGGCCAGTGGCAGCGGATGCGGCACGGCGTGCGCGCGCACGCGATGGAGGAGAAGTGGCTGGCCCACCTGGTGGACCGCCGCCTCCACCTGCACCGCAGTTGGACCGGCTCGGCGGTGTTCGAGGTCGCCTTCACGGCCGAGCCGGGCGGCCACCGCCCGACCGCCGCGCTCTACGAGGGCGACACCGAGCACTTCCGGGCCACCGCCGCATACGCGGCCCAGTTGCTGCCGGAGCTGCTGACCGGCTTCTTCGGACGGCCCGACGGCCCCAGCTGACCGGCCGGGGCCGGCCGGCCCGGCCCTACCGGTTGAGGTAGGCGAGCACCGCCAGCACCCGGCGGTTGTCGTCGTCCGAGGGCTGCAGGCCGAGCCGGGTGAAGATCGAGGCGGTGTGCTTGGCCACCGCGCGCTCGGTGATCACCATCTGCTGCGCCACCGCCGCGTTGGAGCGGCCCTCCGCCATCAGCGACAGCACCTCGCGCTCACGCGGACTGAGCGAGGCCACCGCGCCGTTGCCCGCGTTGTGGGTGAGCAGCCGGGCGATCACCTCCGGGTCCATCACCGTGCCGCCGCCCGCCACCCGGCGCACCGCCTCGACGAACTCGGCGCTGTCCAGCACCCGGTCCTTCAGCAGGTAGCCGATGCCGCCGCTGCCGCCCGCCAGCAACTCCCGTGCGTAGAGCTGCTCCACGTACTGGGACAGCACCAGCACCGGCAGTCCGGGGACGGCCCGCCGGGCCGCCAGCGCGGCCCGCAACCCCTCGTCGGTGAAGGTGGGCGGCAGCCGCACGTCCACGATCAGCACGTCCGGCCGCTCCTCGGCCGCCGCGGCCAGCAGTTCCTCACCCGTCTCCACGCCCCGCACCACCGTCATGCCGTGCGCCTGGAGCAGCCAGGTCAGGCCGTCCCTCAGCAGGACGAGGTCTTCGGCGATGACAACGCGCACGGGATCTCCAGGGTCGCGATGGTCGGGCCGCCGAGCGGACTGCTGACGGCGAGCACGCCGTCGAACGCGGCCAACCGCCGTTCCAACCCCCGCAGTCCGGTACCGCGGGCGGGATCGGCACCGCCGCGTCCGTCGTCGGTGACCACGATCCTCAGCGCGCCCCCAGTATGGCCGACCTCGATCCACACCTGGTGGGCCGCGGCGTGCTTGGAGACGTTGGCCAGCAGCTCGCTCACCGCGAAGTAGCCGGCCGACTCCACCGGTGCGGGCGCCCGGCCCGGCAGTTCACCGCTGAAGTGCACCCGCAGCGGCAGGTCCAGTGCCAGCGCGTGCACCGCGTCGGACAGGCCGCGGTCGGCCAGCACCGGCGGGTGGATGCCGCGCACCAGGTCGCGCAGTTCGGCCAGCGCCCGGGCCGAGGACTGCTTGGCCTCCGCCAGCAGCGCCCGGGCCGCCTCCGGGCTGGACTCGAAGAGCTGCTCCGCCGCGCTCAGCGTCATGCCCATCGCCACCAGCCTGGCCTGGGCCCCGTCGTGCAGGTCCCGCTCGATCCGGCGCAGTTCGGCCGCGCCCGAGTCGATGGTGTCCGACCGGGTGATCGCCAGGTGCTCGACCCGCCGGGCGAGTTGGGCCCCGCGGGTGGGCCCGAGCAGCGCGGCGGCGAGCAGGCCGTAGCCGGCCAGCAGCCGCGGGGCCGCCTGCAGCGCCACCGCGACCAGCACCAGGGCCAGCGGAACGGCCACCCAGACGGCCAGGGCACCGTGCCGCAGGGGGTGCGAGAGCAGGTCGGCGAGGCCGAACCGGGGTGCCGGACCGGGCGCGATCGGCGCCACCTCGGGCATCGGCGGCAGGCCCGGCACCCCGTCCGGCCGCGAACCGCCGCGCAGCCCCGCCAGCACGCCCAGCCCGTAGAACACCACGAGCACCGGGCCCAGGACCAGCAGGATCCCGCCGCAGGCGTTGATCCCGGTCCACAGCAGGTCCCGCCAGGTCGCCGGATCGGCCAGCAGCAGCCCCAGCCGCCGCATCCGCTGCCCGGTCCCGTGCGCCACGGGCAGCGGCCGGTACGGCGAGCGGATCTGCGTCCCGCACCAGCGGTTGAGCAGCCACCTGGTCCCGTCGGTCAGCCGCCGCAGCCACCCCAGACCGGTGCCGGCCACCACCGCCGCCAGCACCAACGCCCAGGTGTGGTAAGGGCCGTGCGTGGTGCTCCCGGACGTACCGTCGTGCACCAGCATGCTCAGCACCATGGCCGCCGCGAACAGCGGCACCCCGGCGACCAGGCCGACCGCGCCGAGCACCACTCCCCTGGCGCCGGCCACCACGCCCCGGCCGATCCAGCCCACCGCCCCGCTCCCGCGCACTGCCGGTCCTCCCGTTCGCCCACCGGTCCGCTCGCCGGCCGGTCCGTCCGGCAGCAGTCTGCCGGGTGCGGCCGCCGGCCCGCAGGGTCGCTGGCCCCCCGATCCGGGGGTGTACCTGGGTACACCCCCGGACACCGCCCAGCCGTATGTCACCGGCCCCCGCCCGCTTCCTAGCGTGAGGGCCGTTCCGTTCCGCTCCACGAACCGGTTCCACGGAGGCCCCGGATGACCGCGCCGATCATCGAGATCCGCGATGTGACGAAGACGTACGACACCGACCGCCCGGCCCTGGCCGAGCTGACCCTGCAGGTCGCGGAGGGCGAGGCGGTGGCCGTGCTCGGCCGCTCCGGCAGCGGCAAGTCCACCCTGCTCAACCTGATCGCCGGCCTGGACCGGCCGAGCGAGGGCACGGTCACCGTGGCCGGGCAGCGGGTGGACCGGCTGACCGAGGCCGGCGCGGCGCGCTACCGCCGCGAGCGGATCGGCATGGTGTTCCAGTTCTTCCACCTGCTGGACGACCTGACCGTGCTGGACAACGTGCTGCTGCCCGCCCAACTCGCCGGCATGCCGGCGGGCGCCGCCCGGACCAGGGCCGCCGAACTGCTCGACCGGCTCGGCGTCGCCGGCCACCGGAGCGCCTTCCCCGGACGGCTGTCCGGCGGCGAGCGGCAACGGGTCGCGGTGGCACGGGCGCTGATGAACCGTCCGCCCCTGCTGCTGGCCGACGAGCCGACCGGTGCGCTGGACAGCGCCTCGGCCGCCGACGTCCGCCGGCTGCTCACCGAGCTGAACGCGGCGGGCCAGACGATCCTGCTGGTCACCCACGACACCGCGCTGGCCGAGTCCTGCGCGGGCCGGCTGGTCGAGCTGGCCGACGGGCGGCTGCTGCGCGACGTGGCGGTCGCGGCATGACGGCGCTCGGCCCGGTGGTCCGGGCGGGGGTCGGCCGGCGCCGGCTCCAGGGCCTGGTGATGCTGCTGACCACGATGATGTCGGTGACCGCCGCCCTGCTCGGCGCCGGCCTGCTGGTGGGCGCGCACGCGCCGTTCGAGCAGGGCTTCGCCCGCCAGCACGGCGCCCACCTGACCGTCGCCTTCGACCCGGCCGAGGTGACGGACGACCAGCTCGCGGCCACCGAGCGGCTGCCCGGGGTCACCGCCACGGCCGGGCCGTTCCCGACCGTCCAGTTGCAGCCCGCGATCGGCACCAACCAGGAGCAGCTGCCGGTCGGCGCCGCGCTGGCGCCCCTGCTGCTGGTCGGCCGGGACGAGTCCGGCGGCGCGGTGGACCGGCTGGACCTGACGGCGGGTCACTGGCTGACCGGCCCCGGGCAAGTGGTGCTCAGCGCCCACGACTCGCCGCTGCAGGTCGGCGACACCTTGGAGCTGCCCGGTCGGCCCGCGCTCACCGTGGTGGGCCTGGCCCGCTCGGCCGGGCAGAGCGCGGACGCCTGGGTGACGACCGGGCAGCTCGCCGCCCTGGCCCCGGCCGGCACCGCGACCGGGCGGCAGCTGCTGTACCGGTTCGCCCGGGCCGGCACCGACGCCGAACTCACCGCCGACCGCACCGAGCTGGCCGCCGCCGTGCCGCCCGGCGCGATCACCGGCGCCGCCTCCTACCTCAAGATCGAACTGGCCACCGACAAGAGCACCGCCACCTTCGTCCCGTTCGTGGTCGCGTTCGCGCTGATCGGGCTGGTGATGTCGGTGCTGATCATCGGCATCGTGGTCAGCGGCACGATCGGGGCGGCCACCCGGCGGATCGGCATCCTGAAGGCGGTCGGTTTCACCCCCGCCCAGGTGGTGCGCGGCTACGTCGGCCAGGCACTGCTCCCCGGCGGCACCGGCGTGCTGCTCGGCCTGCTGCTGGGCAACCTGGCCGCGCTGCCGGTGCTGGCCAAGGCCGGCGAGGCCTTCGACGCCGGGCCGCAGCCGGTGGCGCCCTGGCTGGACCTGGTGGTCGGGCTCGGCGCGCTGGTCGCGGTGGCCGGCAGCGCGCTGGTCCCGGCGCTGCGGGCCGGCCGGCTGAGCACCGTGGCGGCGCTCGGCACCGCGCGCACGCCCGGCAGCGGGCGCGGGCGGACCGTGCGCCGGCTGCTCGGCCGGCTGCCGCTGCCACGACCGGTCAGCCTGGGCCTGGCCACCCCGTTCGCCAAGCCGGGCCGCTCGGCGGTGATGGTCGCGGCGGTGCTGCTCGGCGCCGTCGGGGTCACCTTCGGGGTGGGCCTGGCGGTCTCGCTGAACGGCATCACCAGCGGGATGGAGCGGGAGCGCCCGGCCCAGATCCAGGTGCTGCCGACGCCGGGCGGCCGCCTGCCGACCGCCGCCGACCTGCCGCAGGTGGCGGCGCGGATCGCCGCCGACCCGGACACCGGCCGGTTCGTGGCGATCAGCCGCACCACCGTGTCGGTCGCGGCGCTGGCCGGGCCCACCACCGTGGTCGGCTACGACGGCGACGCCTCCTGGGCGGCCTACCAGATGGTCGCGGGGCGCTGGTTCGAGCGGCCGGGCGAGGCCGTGGTGCCGTCCGCCTTCCTGCAGGCCACCGGCACCCGGATCGGCGACACCCTCACGCTGACCGGCAACGGGCGCACCGCACCGGTGACGATCGTCGGCGAGTCCTTCGACGTGGCCGAGTCCGGCATGCTGGTCCGCACCCCCACCGCCTCACTGGCCCGGCTGGGCCTGCCGGTCGACCCGATGAGCCTCGACTACGAGGTCGACGCCAAGCCCGGCCACGACCTGGACCAGACGATGCGGTCGCTGGACGCCGCCCTCGCGCCGTACGGCTTCGGCCCCAACTCGATCCACCCGCCGTTCAACCCGACCGTCCTGTCGATGGACGCGCTGGCCGCGATGCTGACCGGCCTGCTGGTCGCGGTCGCCTCCCTCGGGGTGCTGAACACGGTGCTGCTGGACACCCGGGAACGGGTGCACGACCTGGGCGTCCACAAGGCGCTGGGGATGTCGCCGCGGCAGACGGTGGTGATGGTGCTGACCTCGGTCACCGGGATCGGGGCGCTCGCGGCGGTCCTGGGCACGCCGCTGGGCATCGCGCTGCACCACGCGATCCTGCCGGCGATGGGGCGGGCGGCCGGGACCCGGATGCCGTCGGTCGACCTGACGGTCTACCACCCCGCGCTGGTGCTGCCGCTGCTGGTGGTCCCGCTGGTGCTGGCCACGCTGGCGGCGCTGCCGCCGGCGCTGTGGACGGCGCGGACACCGACGGCGGCGGCGCTGCGGACGGAGTAGCGGCTCGGCGGTCCGGCCTCGTCAGAGGGCCTGCCGGGCCTGCGCGGTCACCGGGTGGTGCGGACCGTAGAGCCGCTCGGTGTCGGCCAGCACCCGGTGCCGCATCGCCCGGGCACCCGCCGGGTCGCCGGTCGCGTGCAGCAGCCCGGCCACCCGGCCGCGGACCTCCAGCGCGAACCCCTGGTCCCGGTCGGCGAGCTGGGCCAGCAGGTACTGGTACTCGGCCAGTGCCTGCGCCCGCTCGCCGAGCTCCTCCAGGCAGAGCCCCGCCTCGCCGCGCCAGCGCGGCAGCTGCGGGTCCCCCGGGGCGGCCTGCTCGATCAGCAGCCGCAGCTGCGCCAGCGCGGCGCCGAACTGACGGTCCTCCAGCAGGGTCGCCGCGTACTGCTTGCGCAGCATGTGCACCACGGGCGCACCGCTGCCGTGCAGCTCGGCGGCCACGGCCAGCCCGCGGCCCAGCACCGGCACCGCCTGGGTGATCCGCCCCTGGTCCAGCAGCTCCTTGGCCTCCCGGACCGCCGCGGCGACCTCGGCCCGGTCCGCCGCCGCCACCTCGGCCCGGTCCGCCGTGCCCTGCCGGACCGCCGGCCGGGGACGCTCCAGCTGCCACGGCGCGTACGGGCGGCGGAACGGGCGGGTCGGGTCCATCGGCGCCCCCGGGCCCTCCGCTCGCTTCCCGTCCGGTGCGGGCAGCAGCGGCACCAGCGCCCGGTGCACCTCGGCCGCGTCGGCCGGGCGGTCCCCGGGGTCCTTGGCGAGCAGCCGCAGCACCAACTGCTCCAGCGGCTCGGGCACCTCGGGGCGCACCTGACGCAGCGGCACCGGGGGCTCGTACACGTGCCGGTGCAGCATCCCCAGCGGTGTCGCGGCCGGGAACGGCACGTTGCCGCTGAGCAGTTCGTGCAGGATCACGCCGAGCGCGTACAGGTCGGCGCCCGGCCCGACCTCGCCGCCGACCGCCTGCTCCGGCGCCATGTAGGCGGGGCTGCCGATCGGCGAGCCGGTCAGGGTGAGCCGGGTGGTGTCCGCGTCCAGCACGGCGGCCACCCCGAGGTCGAGCACCACCAGGGTGCCGTCCGGACGGACCATGAGGTTGCGCGGCTTCAGGTCCCGGTGCACCGCGGGCATCGCGTGCACGGCGGCCAGCACCGGGCAGAGCTGGGCGGCCACGGCGACCGCCCACGGCCACGGGTAGGGGTCGTGCTCGGCCAGGTGGTCGGCCAGGTCGGCGCCCCGGACGTACTGCATGACCAGGTACAGGTCCTCGCCGTCGCTCCCGGCGTCGTGCACGGTCACCAGGCCCGGGTGGTCGACCTGGGCGGTGACCCGGCACTCGCGGACGAACCGGCGGCGGACCTCGTGGAACTCGGCCGCCTCGGCGGCCCGGTCCGGGCGCAGCAGCTTGACGGCCACCTGGCGGTCCAGGTTCCGGTCGTGCGCCGTCCAGACCTGGCCCATCCCGCCGCGGCCGATCAGGGTGGCCAACTCGTAGCGGCCGGCGACCAGTCGGCCGGTCACCGGCGGTCCTCCTGCTCCAGGTAGGCGGTCAGCTCGTCCAGGCCGGCCCGGACCTGGCCGATCCGGTCGGGCGGAGTCGGGGGCCGGGTCGGGGCCGGGGGCCGGGTCGACGGGAACGGAGCGGGCTGCGGAGCGGGCGGCGGGTAGCCGGGCACCGGCGGTGGGGCGTACGCATACGGGTGTGGCTGCTGGTGGTGCTGGTGCTGGTGCTGGTGCTGGTACGGCTGGGGGTACCGGTCGGAGTACGGGTGCGCCGGGGTCGCCGCCGGTCGCGGGCCCACCTCGACCGCCAGGTAGTACGCCGGCACGGCCAGCGCCGTCCCGAGCAGCAGCACCATCCCCTCCGTGGTGCGCGTACCGCCGTCCGGTCCGACCAGCGCCATCCCGCCCACGCCCGCCGCACCGGCGGCGGCGAACAGCAGCCAGTCCCGCAGTCGGCGTCGTTCGACCGCGAGCCACAGCAACGCCACCCAGGCCAGCATCCCCAGGCTCAGCAGCGGCACCAGGGTCAGCACGATCCGCAGCAGCACCCGCCACATGCTGACGCCGGACCGCTGCGGCGGCGCGGTCGGATCCATGGGCCTGCTCCTGTCGACGGAATGCGCGGTTCAGCCTACCGACGGCTCTTCCGACCATCGGCCCGACCCGGTCCCGGCCGATCCCGGACCGGGCGCGGCGGTCATGCCCTCAGCCCGGTCCGACCGTCCCGTCGGTCAACCCGTCGTACAGCCCCTGCACCAGCAGCTCGCCCAGCCGGGCCGCCAGCCGTGACGCCTCCTCGAACGCGGCCACGGCGCGGAACCGCTCGCCGTACCGGTGCTGCTCGGCCAGCGGCAGTCGCGGCACCTGCAGCCGGCGCACGTCGATCCGGGTCGCGGTGGTGGTGAAGCTGCTGGCCTGCCGGCTGTTGGCGCTGCCGCGCAGGAAGCCGGCCAGGAACCACGGGTCCAGCGTGGCCGGGTCCGGGCGCAGCAGGTACACGTTGCGGCCCAGCGCGGCGCCGGCCGTGGCCGCGTCGACCACCCTGGTCACGGTGCCCCGGCCGAGCACCGGGAGCACCACGTCCCCGGTCCGCAGCAGCACCGGCTCCTCGTCCTCGCCCTCGGGCAACACGCCGGAGGGGGCGGTGCCGGCCACCAGGTCGTGCTCGGTCAGCACCGGCGGACCGCCCGCCGGGCCCGCGCCGCTCCCGCCGGTGCGCATCACCAGGGCACCGGCCCGGGCCAGTTCGCCCACACTGGTCATCGGCCAGCGAGCCGGACCGCCCGCCGCCCCGGTCAGCGGGGCCAGTTCCACCGTGCGGCGCAGCGCGCCGGTCAGCTGCTCGCGGACCTCGGCCAGGCCGGCCCCGTCGGCGGCCGGGCGCGGCGGCAGGTGGCGGGCCGGAGTGACGTCCACGTCGTCGTCCAGCAGGTCCACCAGCGGGACGGTGCTGCTGACGCCCGGCCGGTCGGGGGACTCGCCGTCCCGGTCGAAGGCCTGCCAGTCCGCCAGCACCGTGCTGCGCAGCTCCTGCCAGCCGATCTGCTCGCGGTCCGCGACGTCCACCACCAACAGCCGCTGCGGCTGCGGCTGCGCGGCAGTGGCGGCCGGCCGGCGCAGCACCCACAGGTGGAGCGGGATCCCGTACGGCGGGGCGCTGCCGGCCGGCAGCGCGACCACCGCCCGCAGCGCGCCGCGGCGCAACAGGTCGGCCCGGATCCGCCGGCCGGACCGGCGCGAGGCGGCGGCGGGCGGCATCAGCAGCACCGCACAGCCGTTCTCCTTGAGGTGCGCCAACGTGTGCTGCACCCAGGCCAGTTCGGACTCGGTGCGCGGCGGCAGCCCGTACTCCCACCGGGTGTCGTAGGCCAACTCCTCGTTGCCCCAGGAGCGTTCGTTGAACGGGGGGTGGCAGAGCACGACATCCGCGCGCAGCTGCGGGTGCGCGTCGGCCCGCAGGCTGTCGCCCGCCCGGATGTCCACCGGCCCGTCGCCGTGCAGCGCGAGCCGCAGTGCGGTCAGCGCCGCCAGGTCCGGATCCAACTCCTGGCCGGCCACGGCGGCCGGTCCGGCCGCGCCGAGCAGGGCGCCGAACCCGCAGGCCGGGTCCAGCACCAGCTCGGCCGGTCCGCCGAGTTCGGCCATCAGCTCGGCGAGCGGAGCCGGCGTGAGGGTGTACTGGCGTGATCCCGCCTCAAGGTGACGCCCCATCAGGAACTCGAACGCCTGCCGGACCCCCAGCTCCGCCGCCAACTCCCGCGCGCCGGCCGCCAACTCCTGCCGGTCGGGCCCCCCGTCGCCACCCCGCAGCAGCACCGTGCCGACCGCCCGCAGCGCGGCGGCCGCGCCGTCCCGGTCCCCCTCCACCTGCTGCCAGACCCGCTCGCGCAGCGGCACCTGGCCCAACTTCCCCTGCCCGCGCAGCCACTGCTCGACCTCGGCCAGATCGAAGGCCGGACTCGTGTCGGTGCCGCCCACCGGCTTGGGGAAGTCGGCGTGCCGCCGCCGCCAGTTGCTCACAGCCGCACGGCCGACCCCGGCCAGCCGGGCGATCCCGGCGGCCGTGACCTCCGTCCTGTTCTCCTGCTCCGGCACTGGTGCGGACCCCTCCACGCTGACAACGACTCCCTGTCCGATCTTACAACCCACCTCACGCCATGATCACGTGTTGACGCGGTTCACACGCCATGGTCTGATTATCGCGCCGCTCACCCGTTCCCCGTTTCGAAAGGCGCACGCACCGTCATGCCCCAGCCGCTCCGCCGGACCGCCCTGCTCGCCTGCGGTGCCACCGCGCTCCTCGGTCTCACCGCCTGCTCGTCCGGCACCGCCGCCGCCCCGGCCGCCGCCGCTCCGGTCTCCACCCCGGGCTCCGCCGCCGCCACCACGGCGCCGAGCCCCTCGGCCGCGCCGTCCGCGCCCGCCCTGCCCACCGGCACCAAGCTCAACTCGCTGCTGCTGCCCGCCACCGCGCTCCCGGCCGGCTTCAAGCTCGACCCCGACGGCGCCCGCAGCACCGGCGACGGCTACAACCCGTCCGAGGCCCCCTCGGCCGTCCCGTCCCCGCAGTCCTGCGACCTGCTGAACACCTCCGCCTGGATCACCGCCTCCGGCGTCAGCCCCGCGGCGTTCGCGCAGAACGACTACCAGGACGCCTCGCAGAACATGATCGCCCAGGAGCTCGACGCCTTCCGCGGCGACGACGCCAAGGCCGCCATGGCCGCGCTCACCAAGGCGCTCACCGGCTGCCACACCTTCACCGTCACCCAGAACGGCCAGCACTACACGGCCACCATCACCGTCAAGCCCCTCCCGGGCCTGGGCGACGAGGCCCTCCAGGCCACCCTCACCTCCCCCTCCTTCACGGGCGGCACCACCATGGTCGCCACCCGCACCGGCTCCTTCCTGGCGGCCACCTACGACAGCTCCCAGACCACCACGGGCGCCGCCGCCGTCACCTACGCCAAGACCCTCGCCAAGGCCCTCCCGCCCACCCCCTGAACCGCCCCGCCCCGCGCAGCCCCGACACCGGAGGGGAGTGCCGCAGCTGCCCGCGGGGCCGGAGACGGACGTCGGCCGGGTCACCGGACACCCGGTGACCCGGC
>NZ_JBHYKG010000012.1:14709-62968 GCF_042741245.1 Kitasatospora sp. NPDC058965 | reverse complement strand
CACCGGGGCGGTGGCCCGCCCCCGCTGCGCTCGTGTTGTCAGCCCCCCCACAGAGCCCAGCGCAGTTCCGAAAGTCGGCCAGACCGACTTCTCCTCACCCGATCCGACGTCCCATGACGGCCTGTTTGGGCACCAGCGGAGCCGGCCCGAGCTTCAAGAGCGACGACCGATCTCTCTACAAAGCGACAGCTTTCGGCGGCCCGACTGCCCTGAATGGTCCACCGAGTTCCGGACCCTGTTGACCGGGCTCGGTCTGTCCTACGTCATCGAAGGTCGTGAGGGCAGGACGGTCGGAGCACGCACACGGAAACCGCTGGGGCTCGCCCGCGAGCGGCGCGTATTCTGTCGGGCCATGTGCTACCACGCGGTCAACGGAGCCTTCCGGCACTACGTGTGCGTCACGTGCCGGCTCGCCTTCAAGGGCAGCACGTGGCCGATCCGCAGGCGTGTCTGCCCCGGGTGCCGCGGACAGTTGGCCTTTGCCGGCTACGACTTCGCCGCGCCCCGACGGCGTGACACGAAGGCCTGGTCCGTTGTGGCCACCGTCCTCGCCGAGGGGCTGACCTACGATCACCGCCCCGGCTGCGGGTGCTCGCCGCTCCCCTCGTTCCGGCCCCGGACCCGCGCGCAGGTGCGTGTCCGGCGACGCGCGGCCGAGCGGCTGGGTGTGCCGCTCGCGGTGGCCCTGGCCCGCCGCGACGCCTTCACGCCGGAGAGCCGCGACGAGCAGCCGGCCGTGCCGCCCGCCGCGAAGCGGGACACCGCCTGAGCGGCGCGCCGGCGCGGCCGGTGACAGGGGACTGCAGCGGACCCCGCCAGTCGGCCACGACGAGGGGACCGGCACGCAAGCCCCGGTCGAACCTCGCCCCGCCGCAGTGAGCAGCCCCACGTCCAGGTCCTCAGGGGCCGGCGTCGGAGCGGTGTGGCAGAGTCTGCGCATGCTCGACATCGTGGTGAGGACGGAGCGCCGGGAGCGGCATGTCCGCGTGTCCGCCGAGGAACTGGCCGCCTTGGTCGGACGCATCGGTGGTGACGGCGACCGGTTCCTGGTGGTGCAGCGGGTGCCCGATCTGCCGGACGTCTTCGCCCAGGTCTGGCACCAGGCCGGTGGTGACTACACGGTGGAGTACCGCGACGGCGCCGCGGACCGGCACTTCCAGGTGACGGTCGACTCGGCCGAGGTGGTGGCCACGACCCTGGCCGGGTGGGCCCGGCAGGAGGGGGCCGGTTGGGACGGCGGTCTGGCCTGGTCCCTGCTGGACACGGGTCCGGTCCGCGAGGTGCCGCCGCTCGACCTGGGCGACGACGAACGCGCGGAGTTGGAGCAGCGCGTGCGCGAGGTGCTGGTCGGCGGTTACGCGACCCGTGCCGAACTGGCGGAACTGGCCGAGGAGTACCTGGTCACCAAGGACCGCCGACCCCTCTCGCGCGAGCAGGCGGAGGCGCTGGCGGACCGGTTGTGGCTGGAGCGGGTCGCGGAGCAGGCCGACTGGCAGGGCGAGACCGATCCCGAGAGGCTGACCCGCGCGTTCACCGCCCTGGAGGAGGCGGGCATCACCGCCCGCGAGAACTTCACCTGCTGCCGCAGCTGCGGCCAGGCGGAGATCGGCGCCGAAGCCGGGCCCGACGCGCGCGGCTTCGTCTACTTCCACACCCAGTGCACGGATTCCGCCGCGGCCGGGGGCGGGCTGATGCTGCTCTACGGGGGCTTCGACGGGTCGTCCGACACCACGGCAACGATCGGGCACGAGCTCGTGGCCGCCCTGGAGGCGGCCGGCCTGCCCACGGACTGGGACGCGGACCCCGGTCGAGCCGTCCACGTCACCCCGCTGGACTGGCGCCGCCGGTTGGTCGGTTAGGGGCCGGCGGGCCGGCTCGCCCGCTCGACTCGGACGGTTGGTCGAGCGGCGTCGTCCATGCGGCCCCGTCCCGTACCGGGACGTCGCTCTCCTCCGGCTGTCGGTCGGACCGGGACGCGGCCTGGTCAGCGTGCCATGGACCGGCCCAGCTCCCGTGTCTTCCGGCGGAGTTCCTCACTCCAGTCCTGTCCGTCCTCGCCGGTGGCCGGATCGATGCTCGGCGGCGGCTCCCAGCGCACCGCGACGCCCGCCCGCTCGGCGAGGGCCAGCATCGTGATGACGAATCCCTCGGTCAGGGCTCGCACGACGGCATGGTGAGTGCCTCGGTGCCGGGCCAGGAGGGCGGTGGCGAAGACTTCAAGCACTCCGGGATCGACCTGGCACTCGTCCGACTCCATCGGCCCGATACCGGAGGGGAGACCGAGCTCTTCCTCGAAGATCCCGACTTGACGCAGGAACAGCCGTGATGCCCCGTTGGACGGGTTCCAGAGGGTCTCATCACCCATGTCGTAGTACTGGCTCACTCGGCGCCTCCCTGCGTGTCCGACCGGGCCGGCCTTCGTGGCCCGTGCGGACCTGTCACGCTGGTTCGATCTCGTACTGGTACACGAAGCGCCTGGTCGTCGTGAGGTCCGGGTCCACCGCGATCGCCAGTCCGCTGAAGGCCCAGTTGTCGCCGTTGCCATGGACGTAGGATCCGCCGCCGACAGTCCGGTCGGAGTCCACCCAGAGGCTCTCGTCGCACCGCAGCCCCGCCGTTTCCTCCAGGGTCCGGCTCAGCGGGAGCAGGTAGAGCCTGCTGAGGCAGGGCAGTTTCCAGCCGCGCTCCTGAGCCCAGGTGACCGCTTCGTCCCAGGTCGCCTCGTGCTCCGACACCCTGTACCCAATGATGGCCACTGGCCCTCCGTCCCGTGTCGACCGTGTCCCAGGAGGATAGGTCGGCCACGAGGTGCCCGGGTCGGCGGGCCCCTCCGGCGTGCCGGCGCGACCGAGGGCGGACGACGGACGGGCGCACGCAGACGAGCAGCACGAAGGCCCTGTCCGTTGGTCGGACAGGGCCCGGAGAGCGTCGCGGTCAGTGCTGCGGGGTCCTGCGGCGCAGGGCCAGTGCGCCGGCGTGCAGGGCGAGGACGAAGGCGGCCAGCAAGGCGAAGTGGACGAACCAGGCGCCGGCCATGGTGGGCCCGCCCCAGGACGTCCTGGTGTCCGGCTGGGCCAGGGGGAAGCAGATCCCCCGCACCAGGAAGTCGAACCAGAGCACGGCGCCCGCCAGGGACATCACCAACCCCAGTGGCAGTCGGAGCACACCGGATTGGCGCACGTTCAGGAGGTGCACCGGGGCAAGCAGCAAGCGGCGCACGATTCCACCCGTCATTGGTCCTTCTCCGACTTTCTCGTCGTCCTGGCAACGTGACCATCCTGGTCGGTCGCCGGAGGACCGGGTATCGGGTGCGCCCCCGACTCGCCCCTGAACCGTCCCGGAGGGGATCCCGGGCCCTCCGCCGGGCGGCCGCCCGGGGGCCTCGAACGCGGTCCCGCGGCGGGGCCGGTCCCGGGGTGGGCGATACGGCAGGACGTACCCGGTCCTTCGGTCAACTTCTTTGTGCCATCCGCCAGTACGGCGGCCGGACGGGCCGGAGCAGACTTACCGGCACGGGCCGCACCGGGTGCGGTCGGGTGCAGGACGGGACGACGTACCAGAGGGGGCAGCACATGGGTGTGCAGCAGTACGACCGGATCGGTGAGGCGTTCGAGGGGTTCAAGGCGCTGCCGTTGATCCGGTACGGGGAGGTGCCGAGCTTCCTGGGGATGGTCGGGGACGTCAGCGGAAAGTCGATCATCGACCTGGCCTGCGGAACGGGCTTCTACAGCCGGGAGTTCAAGCGGCGCGGCGCGGCGGACGTGTTCGGCGTCGACATCTCCGGCGAGATGATCGCCGTTGCGCGGGGGATCGAGGAGCGCGAGCCGCTCGGGGTGCGCTACGCGGTCGAGGACGTGGCCGAACTGCAGCCGCTGGAGCGGCGGTTCGACATCGCGCTGGGCGTGCAGTGCCTCAACTACGCCGGGTCGATCGCCGAGCTGGAGCGGATGTGCCGCACCGTCCACCAGAGCCTGGTGCCCGGCGGGGAGTTCTTCGTCTTCGCTCAGAAGCCGGACTACCAGTTCGACTGCCTGACCCTGGAGACGTACGGGTTCCGCTGCGAACTCGTCGGCGAGGAGATCGAGACGGGCCCGCGGGTGCGGGTCACGGCGCTGTTGGAGCCGGAGCCGATCAGCATCGTCGGCTCGGCCCCGCGCCGTGAGGTCTACGAGGCGAGCCTGCGGGCCGCCGGGTTCGGCGAGCTGGAGTGGGTCCCGGTGCAGGTGTCGGCCGAGGGCATCCGCGAGTTCGGCGAGGACTTCTGGGCCGACGTCCTCGCGCACCCGCCGCTGGAGATGCTGCGCTGCCGCGCCTGAGCGGGCGGCGCAGTCACGGCCGAGCCGTCTCCTCGTGCACCCAGGCGAGGTAGGCCGGGGAGGCGGTGGCCACCGGGACGGCGATGACCTCGGGAGTGTCGTACGAGTGCTGCTCGGTGACGAAGCCGGTCAGCCGGGCGGCGAGGTCGGCGCGGGTCTTGAAGTCGATGCGCCATTCGCGGGAGTCGCGGACCTCGCCGTCCCACCAGTAGACCGACTGGACGGGGTACACCTGGGCGCAGGCGGCGAGGCGGGCCCGGACCACGGCGGCGGCCAGGGTGCGGGCGGCGGCCTCGTCGTCGTGGGTGGTGGTGACGACCACGAGCTCACGGGTCGTCATGTCAGCGCCCGCCGAACGGGTGCAGGCCGAGGGACACGGCGTGCCCCGCGGTGTCGTCCCCCGCGCAGATGTCGTCACGGGCCACCATGAGTTCCATGCGACGAGGGTAGTACGCAAGCCATGGACCAGGGCACGGGCACGGATGCCGGCACGGACGCGGATGCCGGCACGGACGCGGGTAGGGGCAAGGGCATGGACGAGGACACGACCGACACCGGACCGGCGATCCGGCCGGTGGTGCGGGAGACGTACGGGCCGGCCGACCTCGGCGGGGCGCCGATGTTCGGCGGCGGGTTCATCAACTTCGGGTACTGGCGCGGCATCGACCTGGCGGAACCGCTCACCGAGGCGCAGCGGATCAGCAGCCAGCAGGAGCTGTACCGGTACGTGCTGGCCGCCGCCGCGCCCGGCAGGGCGGACCTGCTGGAGGTGGGCAGCGGGCTCGGCACGGGGTGCGCGCTGGCGCTGCGCGAGTACGAGGGGGTGGCGGTGACCGGGATGGACATCCACCCGGACCAGGTGCGGCGGGCCCGGGCCGCCCAGCCCGGGCTGCGGTTCGTCCGGGGGGCGGCCGAGGCGATGCCGTTCGGGGACGCCGAGTTCGACGTCGTGATCAGTGTGGAGGCCGCCCAGCACTTCGCGGACCTGGCCGCCTTCGCGGCGGAGACCGCCCGGGTGCTGCGCCCCGGCGGACGGGTCGCGCTCGCCGGCTTCTTCACGGTGGACGACGCCCCGGGCCGCCCCGACCAACTCGCCGCCATGCTCGACACCTTCGCCAACGGCCTCGACGTCGCCCGCCCGGTGGCGGCGCTGACCGCGGAGTTCGCCGCGGCCGGGCTCACCGACGCGCGCGCCGAGTCGATCGGTGCGCAGGTGTGGCCGGGGTGGGACAGCTGGCTCAGCCGGTGGTGGGCACCGGACACCTGGCCGCGGAACTTCCTGCGCGCGTACCGGGAGGGCATCCTCGACTACTACCTGGTCACCGCCGGGCGCCCGGTCGGCGGCACGGCGGCGGACCGGACGGGTGCGATACTGCCGCGGTGATCCTTCCCGCCGGCGCAGGCACTGCCGACCTCCTCGAAGTCGTCCGCATCACCGACCCGATGGGCTGGTTCGGCTGGACCGATTCCGTCCCGGGCGAGACCCTCGACCTGTGGACGGACGCGCAGCCGGTGCTGGACCTGGTCGCGGCGATGCCCGCCGGGACCCGGATGCGCTGCTTCAGCCCGCGGTACGCGCTCCGGGCGCACGCGGACGCAGGAGTGTTGTTCGAGATCGCGTTCTGCTTCGAGTGCCAGGTGGCCGGCCTGTACTCGACCGCCGGGAAGCTGGCGAGCCAGACCTTCGACCCCGCCGCTGCGCCCGCCGTCGACCTGCTGCGCCGCTTCCGGCGGGCGGCGCGAGGCTGAGCGGGGGCGGGGCTCCGGCCGCCGGTCAGTGCAGGCGCAGCAGCCCGGCGGCGGTCGGGCGGAACCCGCACCGGGCGTAGAACGACTCCAGGTGCGGCTCGTAGTCCACGTGCAGCCAGTCGGCGCCGCGCGCCCGCGCCTGCTCGGCGGCGGCCCGGACCAACCGCACGCCCAGGCCCCGGCGGCGCTCGGCCGGGTGCACGGTGGTGTCCAGGACGAACGCGTGCACACTGCCGTCACCCACCACGTTGACGTAGCCGACCAGGCGGCCGTCGCGCCGGGCCGTGACCCAGAGCAGGCTGCGGGCGTGCACGGGGGCGAACGAGGTGTCCCGGTGCTCGGGCCAGGAGGCGGCGAACAGTTCGTTGAGTTCGGCGTCGGTGAGCGCGGGGCTCACCTGCAGCAGCGGAGGTCCGTCGGTCATGCCGGACAGCCTGCCACGCGGAAGCTTTGCCGAACGGTCAGCCAACGCGGGCGCCGCAGCCGGTAGCGTCCCGGACATCCCCACCGAGACCCACCGAGAGGTGCACCATGACCCCTGCCCCCACCCCTGCCCCCGTCCCCGTCCCCGTCCCCACCCCCGTCCCGCTCGCCGCGCTCGCCCGCGCCCTGCCCGAGGCGTGGGCCTCGCAGGTGCTGGCGGGGGTGGCCGGCGCGGTGGTCAAGGTGCTGCGGATGGACGGGCGCCCACTGCCCGCCGAGGCGCACCCCCACCCCGAGCTGCTGCTGGTGCTCGACGGGGTGCTGGAACTGGACCTGGCCGGCGCGGACCTGACCCTGCGCACGGGGGAGCTGTGCACCGTCCCGGCCGGTACCCGGCACACCGTCAGGCCGGGCAGCCGGGGCACGCTGCTGCTGGTCGAGGCGGCAGACTGCTGACATGACGCCCGCACTCAGCTACCCCGAGGTCGGCGCCACCGCGCCCGGTGGCTCCCTCCCGCCCGGCTACCGCCACCTGCGCCACCGCACCCGGCTGGGCAGCGGACGCGCCCGGTTCGAGGCGGCGGGCGAGCGGGTGCTGACCTTCGCCATGCACCGCGCCGTCGGCGTCGGAGTGACCGCGGACGCCGAGCGCGCCGCCCCGGGGGTACGGGTGCGGGTGCTGCTCGGGCGCGGGCGGATCGGGGTGGCGGCGCCGTGCGAGGTGGTGTGGACGGTGCGGGACGAGGCGCGGATCGGCTTCGGGTACGGCAGCCTGCCCGGCCACCCGGAGTGCGGCGAGGAGGCGTTCCTGGTGGAGCTGGACGGGGCGGGCGAGGTCTGGTTCACCGTCACCGCGTTCAGCCGTCCGGGACACTGGGCCACCCGCGCGCTCGGGCCGCTGGTCCCGGTGTTCCAGGCGGCCTACGCCCGCCGTTGCGGGCGGGTGCTGCGGCGGATGACGGCGGGACGGGGATGATGGCGGGATGACGAGTTTCGATGCAGTGCTGGTCGCCGCCGACGACGAGGCCCGGCTGGCCGCGTTCTGGGCGGCGGCGCTGGGGTGGCGGCCGGACGCGGACGGGGTGCTGCGCCCGGCCGGGCCGGGCGGGGTCGGGCTGCGGTTCACCCGCGCGGCCGGGCCCAAGCGCGGCAAGAACCGGGTGCACCTGGACCTGGCCGGCGGCGCGGACCCGGCGGACCGGGTGGCCCGGTTGCTCGCGCTCGGGGCCACCCGGATCGACATCGGCCAGGGCGCGGTGCCGTGGCAGGTGCTGGCGGATCCGGAGGGCAACGAGTTCTGCGTGCTGCCCGTCCCGGACACCGACGGTCCGCTCGCCCAGCTCTGCCAGGATGCCGCCGACCCGGCCCGGCAGGGTGCGTTCTGGGCGGCGGCGACCGGGTGGCAGGTGGTCGAACTCACCGCCCACGTGGTGCGGTTGCGGGCTCCCGGTGCGGCCGGACCGACCCTGGTGATGGGCCCGCCGGTCACCCCGAGGCCGGGTCCGGCCCGCTGGCGGTTCCAGCTCACCGCCGCCGACGGGGGTGCCGGCGGGGGCGGTGAGGCGCTCGACCCGGAGGGGAACGAGTACCAGATCGGCCCGGTCACCGGCGGCCCGGTCAGCGGCGGCCCGGCCGACCGCGGTCCGGTTACTGGCGGACCAGCGCGGCCGTGAGGTCGGTGGACGGGAAGACCGCGGCGCCGACCCGCAGGTGCCCGGGCAGCGCCGCCCACAGCTCGTCGAGCAGCTCGGCCGCCGAACCCGCCCCGATCCGCAGCTCGGTGAACGGGGCGCCGGTGGCCACCTGCTCGCCGTCCGAACGGTAGGTGGTCAGCAGCACGCCCTCGCCCGGTGCCAACGCGCCGACGCTGAGCAGCAGTCGGTCGGTGTCGGGCCGGGCGCCGGCGCTGTGCCGGGCGGCGCCGTACCAGGTGCGGGTGCCCGGCGCGAAGTCGGCGACCACGGTCAGGCGCGGGGTGTGGATCGGCGGGTCGGGCTCGTAGTCCAGCTCGTCCAGGGCCAGCGGGGCCGCCAGTCCGTCGGCCAACCGGTCCGCCACGGTGGCGACTTGCTCGCCGTTTCCGTAGACCAGCCGGTCGCCGACCCGCCGCGCGGCGACGTAGTGGCGCAGGTGGTCGTGCGCCCCGGCCGCGCTGGGGGCCACCAGCAGGTCGCCCGCCGGGTCCACGCCCAGCGTGCGGGCCCGGGAGGCGGGCGAGCGGCCGGTCAGGAAGTAGGCGCCCAGCGGCGCCCCCTGGGTGGAGCGGCACCACAGGACGCCCCGCCCCGGGTACGGGTTTCCGGTCAGCACGCTGGTCAAGGCTTGCACTGCGGTGTGGCCCCCATCGGCTCGGCCCGGCGGGGTGCGCCGGGCGTGGTGATCGTGCCCATACCGTAGGGGGCGTGGACGGCCCCGGGACCGTGGGGGTGGCCCCGGGACCGCGAGGCATTCTCGGCGGCAGCCCGGGGAAAAGTCCAACACTGCTGGTAGGAATATGAGTTGACGGTTTGTCAGCAACGATCTCGGCCGCTCCACCGCTCCACCACTCGGCCGCTCCACCACTCGGCCGCTCCACCGCTCGACCGGTCGGCGGGGTCCGCTCAGAGGCGCACCAGCGCGTCGGGGGTCAGGTCGGCCAGCGACGGGTAGCCGTCCACCGCCATGATCAGGTCGGCCTCGGCGAGCAGGCTGCGCAGCACGTGGACGATCCCGTCGGCCCCGCCCAGCGCCAGCCCGTAGGCGTACGGCCGCCCGACCCCCACCGCGGTGGCCCCGAGCGCCAGCGCCTTGACCGCGTCGGCCCCGCTGCGCACCCCGGAGTCGAAGAGCACCGGCAGCCCCTCGGCCGCCTCGACCACCCCGGGCAGCGCGTCCAGCGCCGGCAGCCCGCCGTTCGCCTGGCGCCCGCCGTGGTTGGAGCAGTAGACGCCGTCCACGCCCGCGTCCCGGGCCCGGCGCACGTCCTCGGGGTGGCAGAGCCCCTTGAGGATCAGCGGCAGCCGGGTCAGCGAGCGCAGCCACGGCAGGTCGGACCAGGTCAGCGGGTTGCCGAAGAGCCCGACCCACTCCAGCACGGCAGCCCCCGGGTTCTCCTCCGGGGTCTGCTTCAGGCGGGCCCGGAAGACCGGGTCGGAGAAGTAGTTGGCCAGGCAGTGCCCGCGCAGCTGGGGGAAGTTGCCGGTGGCCAGGTCGCGCGGGCGCCAGCCGGTGATCCAGGTGTCCAGGGTGACCACGATGCCCTTGAAGCCCGCCGCCTCGGCCCGGTGCACCAGGCTCGCCGCCAGCTCCCGGTCGGTGGGCGTGTACAGCTGGAAGAAGCCCGGGGTCTCCCCGAACTCGTCGGCCACCCGCTCCAGCGGGTCCACGCTCAGGGTGGAGGCCACCATCGGCACGCCGGTGCGCGCCGCGGCCCGGGCGGTGGCCAGGTCGCCGTGCCCGTCCTGGGCGCAGAGGCCGATCACCCCGACCGGGGCCAGGAAGAGCGGCGAGGCGAGGCGCTGCCCGAACAGGTCCACCGACAGGTCGCGCTCGCTCGCCCCGACCAGCATCCGCGGGTAGAGGCCCCAGCGCTGGAAGGCGGCCTCGTTGGCCCGCTGGGTGGCCTCGTCCCCGGCGCCGCCCGCCACGTACGACCAGATGGCGGGCGGCAGCGCGGACTCGGCCCGGGCGGCGAGTTCGGCGTAGGCCATCGGCAGGGCGGGCAGCACCCCGCCGAGGCCGCTCAGGTAGATCTCGTTCTGGTAGTCGCCGAAGCGCATGCGGACCGCCCTCTCCTGCTGCTCTGCTGGGAGGTCCCACCCTGTGCCTACGGGGCGATCATCGTCAACGCCCCCGGCAGCAGTCTGATCCGGGCCGGCAGGGTGGCGATCTCGTCGCCGTCCGCGCAGACCGGGACCGGGCGGTCGGCGTCCACCACCACCTCGCGGGCGGTGTGCAGGGCGACCTCGGGCCGGCGCACGTGGGTGCCGCGCTTGACCTCCTGCATGAAGGAGACGATCTGCGAGCGCGGGCCGTCGCCGACCACCATCACGTCCAGCAGGCCGTCGTCCGGCACCGCCGGCGGCACGATCCGCAGCCCGTGCCCGTACGCCCCGGAGTTGGCCACCACCACGGTGTGCGCGCGGACCTCGCTGCGCTCGCCGTCCACGGTCAGCGTGTAGCCGGCCGCGCGCCAGCCCAGGATCGCCCGCACCGGCGCGAGCCGGTAGAGCAGCAGGGCGGGCAGGCCGCGCCCGGCGTTGATCAGCTGGGTGGCCACCGAGTCGATGCCGATGTAGACGTTGCCCGGGGCGATCACCCCGTTGACCTCCAGCACGTCCAGCGCGCGGGTGGTCCCGTCCAGCAGCAGCCGGGCCAGTGACGCGGCGTCGGACGGGAAGCCGAGCAGCCGGGCCAGGTCGTTGCCGCGGCCGGCCGGGACCACCGAGAAGGCGCCGCCCGCACGCACCGCGCCGGCCGCGGCGTCGCGCACCAGGCCGTCGCCGCCGACCGCGACCACCACGTCACCGCGCTCCGCCGCCGCGGCGGCGCACTCGACGGCGTGCTCGCGGCCGCGGGTCAGCTCGGTGCGGACGGGCGCGCCGGCCCGCCGCAGCAGGTCGGCGATCGGCTCCCAGCGGGCCGGGGCCCGCCCGCCGCCGGAGATCGGGTTGACGATCGCGGTGAAGGCGCGCACCTCAGCCCTCCGCACGTGGCAGCAGCACGCCCGGGTTGAGGATCCCCGCCGGGTCCAGCACCGCCTTGACGGCGCTCAGCGCCTCGATCGCCAGCGGGCCGACCTCCTCGGCGTAGGTCGCGCGGTGGTCGGTGCCCACCCCGTGGTGGTGGGTGATCGCCGCGCCGGCCGCCCGGATCGCCGCGTTGGCGGCCTGCTTGGCCTGCTGCCACTGGCCCACCGGGTCCTCGGTCTGCGCACAGGCGACGGTGAAGTAGAGCGAGGCGCCGGTCTCGTACACGTGCGAGATGTGGCAGAGCACCAGCGGCGGGGTGCCCTGGGCGGTCAGCGCGGTGCTGAGCGCTTCGGTCACGGCGGTGCGCAGCGCGGACAGGTTGGACCAGAAGGTCACCGTCTCCAGCGTCTCGATCAGCACCCCGGCGTCCAGCAGCGGGTCGCGCAGGTACGGGGCCCTGAACCGGCCGGTGCGCCAGGCCTCGCCGGGCTCGGTGCCCAGCGCCTGCCCGCCCGCGGCGGTGAGCACCTCGGTCACGGCGGCCCGGCGGGCGGCCACCTCGGCGGCCGTGCCCTCGTAGCCGGTGACGGCCATGCAGCCGCCCGGGCCGCCGCCGAACATCGCGGCCGGGTCGGCCAGGTTGACCGAGGTCTCGGCCTCGTCGGACAGGCGGAGCACGGTGGGCATCGGGCCGTCCTGGGCCAGCCGGCGCAGCGCCGCGGCGCCGGTGGCGAAGTCCGGGAAGCGCCAGCCCTCGAAGACCCGCTCGGCCGGCAGCGGGCGGACCCGGACGGTCACCGAGGTGATCACGCCCAGCGCGCCCTCCGAGCCGAGCACCAGCTGGCGCAGGTCCGGGCCGGCCGCCGACTTCGGGGCGGTGCCGCTGGTCAGGGTGCCGCGCGGGGTGGCCAGCACCAGGCCCACCACCATGTCGTCGAACCGGCCGTAGCCGGCCGAGGACTGGCCGGCCGAGCGGGCCGCCGCGTAGCCGCCGATGCTCGCGCCCTCGTAGGACTGCGGGAAGTGGCCGAGCGTCAGGCCCTTCTCGCGCAGCTGCCGCTCGGCCTCCACGCCGCGCAGGCCGGCCTGCAGGGTGGCGGTGCGGGAGACCTCGTCCACCGCGAGCACGGCGTCCAGCCGCTTGAGGTCCAGGGCCACCACGCCCGCGAAGCCGGCCCGCTCGGGGGCCAGGCCGCCGACCACCGAGGTGCCGCCCGCGAACGGGACCACCGCGTAGTTCAGCTGCTCGCAGCGGGCGAGCAGGTCCACCACCTCCTGGTGCGAGCCGGGCAGCACCACGGCGTCGGGCGCGTCGGAGGCGTCGCCGGCCCGCAGGCGGAGCAGGTCGGGGGTGGACCAGCCGCGGGTGTGGGCCAGCCGGGTGTCGTGGTCGGCGCTCACGTGCGCGGCGCCGACCACCTCGGCCAGGGCGGCCAGGTCGACGGCGGGCTCGGCCAGCGGGATCGCGGCGAGCTCGGCCGGGGGCTGCTCGGGGGTGCGGACGCCGAAGGCCGCGAGGGTCTCGGTGGCGGCGGCGGGCAGCGTGGTGCGGTGGGCCGGGTCGCCCCAGCGGTAGGGGTGGAAGTCGGTGCGGGGGAGGTCTGCCTCGGTCATGGGGTCCTCGGGGTGGTACTGGGCTGCGGGTGGGCCTCGCTGATACACTTGTACATGTGGTGTCGCAGCGAATCAACAACGAAGACGGTAGCGGGTCCGGCCTGACCGGGTCGGCGCCGCGGTCCGCCAATGCCATTCCGGAGCAGCGGATCCTCGACGCGGCATACCAACTGCTGCTCACCGTCGGCCTGCAGCGGATCACCATGGCCGACCTGGCCCGCCAGGCCGGGGTCTCCCGGGCCACCCTGTACCGCCGCTGGCGCGGGGTGCACGAGGTGCTCGGCGAGCTCACCAAGCGGGAGTGGACCACTCTCGCGCTGGACGCGATGCCCGAGGACGGCTCGCCGCTCGGGCGCGCCGGTCTGGTGGACGGCGTGGTGCGGCTGGCCCGGGGGATCCGGGTGCACCCGCTGCTGCGCCGGATCGTCGAGCTGGACCCGGAGTTCCTCACGCCCTACCTGCTGACCCGGCGCGGCACCAACACCAACCACCAGCTGGAGCTGCTGGAGCAGGCCGTGCGGCTGGCGATGGCCGAGGGCTCGGTGCGGGCCGGCGATCCGGCGCTGCTGGCCCGCTCGGTGCTGCTGACGGTGTGGTCGTTCACCCTCACCGGTCCGGTGTTCACCGACTCGCCGGACGGCAGCGGCGCGCAGCTCGACCGGCTGGACGAGGAGCTGCGCCTGCTGCTCGACCGATACCTGGCCCCCTGACCCGAGGAACCGCCCGATGAGCACTGCCCTGAACGCCGCCCGGCGCACCCGTGAACTCGCCGAACTCGCCGAGGCCCGCGAGCCGGTGGACGTGCTGGTGGTCGGGGGCGGGGTCACCGGCGCGGGCGTCGCGCTGGACGCGGCCGCGCGCGGGCTGTCGGTGGTGCTCGCCGAGAAGCACGACCTGGCGTTCGGGACCAGCCGGTGGAGCTCCAAGCTGGTGCACGGCGGCCTGCGGTACCTGGCCTCCGGCGCGGTCGGGATCGCGCGGGAGAGCGCGGTGGAGCGGGACATCCTGATCCGGCGCACCGCACCGCACCTGGTCCGGGCGCTGCCGCAGATCGTGCCGCTGCTGCCCGGGACGGGGTTCGCGGGCGCGGCGCTGGTGCGGGTCGGATTCCTGGCCGGGGACGCGCTGCGGATCTCCGCCGGGACGCCGGGCTCGGTGCTGCCGCGCTCGCGACGGCTCGGTGCGGCCGAGGTGCTGCGCTACGCGCCGACCGTGGCCGCCGCCGGGCTGCGCGGCGGACTCGCCTTCTGGGACGGGCAGCTGACGGACGACGCGCGGCTGGTGGTGGCGCTGGCGCGGACCGCCGCGGGGCTGGGCGCCAAGGTGCTGACGCAGTGCGAGGCGGTGGAGGTCTCCGGGGAGGGGGCGCTGCTGCGGGACCGGGTCGGCGGCGAGGGCGTGCGGGTGCGGGCGCGGATCGTGATCAACGCGGCCGGGGTCTGGGCCGGGGAGGTGGTGCCCGGGATCACGCTGCGGCCGAGCCGGGGGACGCACCTGGTGTTCCCGCAGTCCGCGTTCGGCGGGCTGAACGCGGGGCTGACCGTGCCGGTACCGGGGGAGACCAACCGCTTCGTCTTCGCGCTGCCCGCGCCCGAGGGGCGGGTGTACGTGGGGCTGACGGACGAGGCGGCGCCCGGGCCGATCCCCGACGTGCCCGCACCGTCCGCCGCCGAGGTCGACTTCCTGCTCGGCACCATCAACTCGGCCCTGCGGGTGCCGCTCTCGCCCGCGGACCTGCTGGGCACCTTCGCGGGGCTGCGGCCGCTGCTGGACGACGGGACGGGGCGCACCGCCGACGTCTCGCGCAAGCACGCGGTGCTCACCGACCCCAGCGGCGTGGTCACCGTGGTCGGCGGCAAGCTGACCACCTACCGCAGGATGGCCGAGGACGCGCTGGACGCCGCGCTGGCCCGCACCCCGCTGCCCGCCGCCCCCTGCCGCACCCGCCGCCTGCCGCTGGTCGGCGCCGCCGCCCCGGCGGCCCTCTCCGCCGTCCCGGCACCGCTGCACCTGGTCCGCCGCTACGGCACCGAGGCCCCGGCCGTGCTGGCCGCCGGCCCCGCCACCCCCGTCGCCCCGGGCCTGGACACCACCCTCGCCGAACTCCGCTTCGCCGCCACCCACGAGGGCGCCCTCAGCACCGCCGACCTGCTCGACCGCCGCACCCGCATCGGCCTCGCCGGCACCGCCCGGACCGCCGCGGAGCAGGCGGCCCAGGAGGCCCTCTCCGCCTGACGCCCCCCGGCGGCCCGGCCCGGCAACCCCGCCGGACCCGCCCGTCCGCGGGTCGGCGAGGATGTGGACCGTGAACCTCACCCTCGGCCCCGACCGGCAGACCCGCACCTTCGACTGCGAGTGCTGCCAGGCCCCGATCGACCGCTCCTGGTGCCATGTCCTCGCCGACGGCACCCCGTTCGCGCTGTACTACGCGAACTGCTACCACCACCGGGACCAGGAGCACGACGCCTGGATCGACGTGGTCCTCGGCACCTGGGGCACCACCCCCGACACCTGGACCGACCACACCACGTTCACCTGCCGGGTGGGACCCGTCCCCGGCCAGGACGCGCCGGCCGCCACCCTGGTGGACGGCGGCACCCTCTACCCGGACAGCCCGCTGTTCGGCCGCAAGCTCACCCGGGCGGACGGCCTGGCGCACCCGCTGCTCCCGGCGTTCTGGCAGGTGGTGGACTTCGTCCTGGAGCACGACCCCGGGGTCAACGTCCACCTCTACGGCGCGGGCTGACCGCGGGGGCGGGGCCGGTGGCCCGGGGCCGTCAGGTCGAGCGTGGTTGGGCGGCCCGGACGCGGTGCAGGTGGATCAGGACGTCGAAGGAGTGCCCGAGGGCCTTCGACACCTCGGGGCAGGGGTAGTCGGTGCCTATGCTGCGGGTCGGGCGGGCGCTGGAGAGCCAGGCGCGGGCGACGGGGGCCACGGTGCGCAGGTCCAGGTAGAAGTCCTGGCGGCGGACCTGTTCCAGGGTGTGCTCGTTGCTGCCGGGGCCGGGCGGGCCGACGGTGTACGGCTGCCAGGGCGGTGCGGGGTTGTCGCCGGCGGTGTCCCTGGCCAGGAAGGACCCCTGGCCGAAGGTGCACCCGACGGGCAGGTAGGCCGCCCCCAGCGCGTCGCGCAGGAAGGAGCCCTGGCTCCCGGGGTACAGGCCGGGCAGGTCGCCGAGGTACCCGACGTGCCCGTCGTGCGCGGAGAGCAGCACCTTGCCGCCGCTGTGCCGCTGCCACCACAGGACGTTCTGCGCCATCGCCCGGTCGCGGAACCGGTTCGCGGCCGCCCGCCCGGCCGGGTCGCCGAAATCGAAGGCGAGGTAGCCGGCGGTCTGCGCGACGGACCGCGCGTGCTGCGCCGCGAGCGCGGCCGCGGGCCCGTCCGGGCCGGGCCGGCCGGCGATCAGGTTCGCGGCCTGCTGCGCGTCGGCCGCCAGCCGCTGCCGTTCGGCGAGCGGTCGGCCGAGCAGGGCGAAGGCGTCGTCCAGCGGGCGCAGGCCCGCGTACAGGGCCGCCACCCGGGCCGACAGCTCGGGCCGGGCGCGCCGCAGGTAGTCGGTGATCCGCCGGAAGAAGGCGTCCCCGATCCCGGGGAAGCCGACGTCGTCCCCGACGAAGTGCAGCGGGCGCGCCGGGTGGTGGACGTTGTAGTCCCGCATCCAGCGCAGCAGGGTCACGAGCTCCTCGCGGTCCCAGGGCGATCCGGCCAGCGTCTCGGCCACCAACTGCCGCACGTCGCCGCCGCCGTGCTGCAGGTACTCGTCGATCCGCACCCCGGCGGGCCACCCCACCCCCAGGGCGAAGGTGGTGAACCCCTTCTGCGCGACCAGCCAGCGGAAGATCCGGTCCTTCACCGCGAGGAACTCGTGCGAGCCGTGGGCGGCCTCGCCCAGTCCCACCACCGTCGCGTCGCCGATCATCGCCCCCAGCGGGTGCAGGTCGGCCGGGTCCGTGCCGGGCTCGGTCGAGCGCAGCGGGTGGGTGCCCGGCCGCAGCGCGTGCCCGGGGTCCACCGCGGCCGGGGCGCCCTGGGCGGCGGTGGCCGGGATCAGCAACGCGGCGGTGACGGCCACTCCCGAGGCCAGCAGCGCACGCCGGCTGCGTGGTTCGCCGCATCCGTTCCGGGTCATGCCGGGGCTCCCTCCCACTCGCTGCGTGGACGCGCCGGCCCGGGCGATCGGTTGCAGCGGGTCAGGGCGTGCGCGGCAGGGGCGCGGCCGCGGCGAGCACGTCGACCGTCGGCTCCTGGTGGCGGAGGGTGCGGGCGCGGAACCGGTCCATCAACTGCCGGACGGAAACCCGGTTGCGGGTGCGCCGTCCGCGGCTACCGTGGGCGGCATGACTGCTGATCAGACGGACGCCCCCGAGGACCTGTTGGGGCGCGCCGACGCGTGCTACCACGATGCCGTGTTCGGCGGGGAGCCCGGTGAACTGGTCGGCGCCGACCGGGCGTTGGACCAGGTGGAGGCCCGGCTCGCGGTGCTGCGGGGCAAGGTGGTGCACGCCCGCTTCCTGGCCGACCGGGTCGCGGACCCCGAGGAACTGCGGCTGTTCGAGCGGGCGGTGGCGCTGTACCGCGCCCTCGGCGACGAACGGGGCGAGGGGGAGGCGCTGTTCTGGGCCGGCTGCTACCACCAGGTGGTGCAGGGCGAGGGCGGGGCGGCGCTGCCGCTGCTGGAGCGGGCCCGCGAGCTGGCGCACCGCACGGGGGACCGCCTGACGCTCAGCTACGCCGTCCGCCACCTGGGGTTCGCGGCGTACGACGCCGGCGACGCCGACACCGCGGCCGCGCTGCAGCGGGAGTCGATCCGGCTGCGGGAGGAGATCGGGTTCACGGCCGGCGCGGCGGCGGGCAAGGCCGCGCTCGCCTACCTGGAGGCCCGGGCGGGGCGGCCGGCGCAGGCCGAGCAGCTGCTGGCCGAGGCCGCGACCGAGGCCGCAGCGGTGGACGCCAAGGGCGTGCTGGGGTGGGTCGAGCAGACCCGGGCGGAACTGGCGGGCGGTCAGTAGCAGGGCCCGCGCAGTGCGCCGTCGGCGTACCCGTCGGCCGCCCGCCGGTCGGCACCCGCCCGGTCAGCCCGCCGCGCGGTCGCGCCGCTGCCGCTTGCCGAGGGCGGCCTTGGACAGGTCCTCGGCCGAGGAGCGCAGGTTCTTGTAGCCGTAGCCGCGCTGCTCCAGCCACTCCATCGCCGCCGCCTCGGCCCGCGCGGTGGCGGGCAGCAGGTCCTCGTCCGCGGCGCCGGACTCCTGGAACCGGAAGGTGAAGTCGGCGCGGGCCCGCAGGTCGTAGCTGAGGTGTCCCTCGGGGGTGAAGCGGGCGAAGAGCACGTCGTGGTCGGGCGCCTCGGCGAGCAGCTCGGCCCGCTGCTCCTCGGTGAGCTGCTCGAAGACGCCACGGACCATGATGCGGAACGTACGGTCGGTCATGCCGCGACCCTAACCGGGGCGGCGCGGCCCCGACCACCGGATTTCCCGTGCCCGGTCACACGTCCTGCGCCTCCAGCACCCCGGCCTCGATCGCCCGCAGCAGCTCCGCGTGGTCCGCCTCGGTCTGGTCGGCGTAGCGCATCGCGAACTCCGCGATCGCCTGGTCGAAGGTGTCGCTGCCGCCCAGGTACCCGGCGATGGCGATCCGGTCCCCGGAGCGCGCGTGCGCCCGGGCCAGCGCCGTCCCGCACAGGGCGGCGTACTCGCGCAGCCCGCCCGTGGTCATCCGTTCCACCTCGGCGGAGCCCTTCATGTCGCGCAGTTGCCGACCGTAGAAGTGCCGGCCGGCCGGGCCGGTGGTCCAGCCGAGGAAGATGTCGCTGGCCGCCTGCAGCAGGCGCTGCCCGGCCACCACCCGGTGCCCCTGGTGCTGTGCCACCGGGCCCTTCGCGTACCGGGCCAGCACCGACGGCTGGGCCTCCTTGATCTGCAGGAAGAGCGGGTCGTCCAGGTCCCGGCCCTGCAGCAGCACGATGAAGCAGCGGGTGCCGACGCTGCCCACCCCGACCACCTTGCGGGCCGCGTCGGTGAGCTGGTAGCGGTCCAGCAGCACCTTGCGGTCGTCCGGCAGGCTGGACCGGTACTGGCTGAAGACCTTGCCGATCGCCCGGTAGTCGGTGACCGGAACCGGCTCCACCAGCGGCGGGTCGGCCACGATCCGGGGGTGGCCGTCGCGCGGTTCGGTGAGCTTCTCCAGCGCCTGCAGGCTGGTCCGGCGCCGGGCGTGCTCCAGGGTCTTCTCCACCCGGCGCTGCCGCTTGCCGGTGACCAGCGGCAGCAGGGCGTCGGCGTCCAACCGCTCGTACCAAACGTCGAGTTCGCCCATCCCGGCGAGCCGGCGCAGGTGCAGGCGGTAGGCCTCGGCGGCGGCCAGGGCGGCGGCGCGGGCCTTCTCGTCCGGGTCGCCGTTGCCCCGGGCGGCCACCGCCACGCTGGCGGCCAGCCGCTTGACGTCCCACTCGAACGGGCCGGGGTGGGTCTCGTCGAAGTCGTTCAGGTCGAACAGCAGCGAGCGCTCCGGGGAGGCGTACACCCCGAAGTTGGACAGGTGGGCGTCACCGCAGAGCTGGACGGTCAGGCCGCTGTCGGGCCCGTTCGCCAGGTCGGCGGCGAGCACGGCGGCGGCCCCGCGCAGGAAGGTGAAGGGGGTGCGGGCCATCCGGCCGTAGCGGATGGGCAGCAGCTCCTGCACCCGGTCCGCGGCCTGCTCGATCAGCACGGTGATCGGATCCGGCCGGTCGGCGGCGGGCTGCCACTGCCCCTGTGCCCGTCGTCCCACCCGCTGGCGGGCGGCCCGCCCCTGCTTGACCCGCTCCGCCGGTGTGGTCACGCTGCGCCTCCCAGTGATCGAGAACCTGGGCGCCATTCTGGGCACGGCCGCACCGGCCCGCACCCGCAGCCACCCGGACGGGCGACCGGCGCGGCGCGTCCCGGACGGTCAGTGGTTCCCGAACAACTGGTCCATCGCCCGCCGGTCCCGCTTGGTGGGCCGGCCGGCGCCGCGGTCGCGGACGGCGAAGGTGCCCGCCTGGTCGGCGGTGGGGCGGGGCAGGCTCTTGTCCACGAAGCACTCGGCCGCGACGGTGGCGCCGACCCGCTTGCTGATCAGCCGGGAGACGATCACCACCCGGTCCCAGTTCTCCTGCCGCACCCGCACCTCGTCGCCCAGCCGCAGCGTCTGGGCGGGCTTCGCCCGCTCGCCGTTCACCCGGACGTGCCCGGCCCGGCAGGCGGCGGCGGCCACCGAGCGGGTCTTGGCGAGCCGCACCGCCCAGATCCAGGCGTCGACCCGGGCGGAGCCGGTCGCGGAACCTTCGTCTACAGCCATGCCCCGACTCTACCCGCGCCCCGCGCCGGACCGGTCCGGCGCCGTGGGTGACGCTGCCCGGGGCACCCGCCGGGCGGCGCCCGATGTCACGTCAGCATCGGTTCGGTGTCCAGTCAATGACGTGCCATCAGGTCCGGGGAACGTTGACCCCGGGGTAGTTGCAGGCGGACACGGTGGCGGCCTGCAACTGTGCCGGGGGCAGGGTCGCCGCCTGGGGGAGGGTCGGCTTGGCGGTGGGATCGGTCGGCGGCAGGTCGGCCGGCAGCAGCCGGGCGTCCGCCACGTCGGTGGGTCCGCCGCCGCCCAGGCAGGCCACGGCCACCACCGTGATCGGGGTGCCCGGTTGGGCGGCCCGGATCGGCGCGACCCGCCAGACGGAGCTGAACTGGCTGTCCTTGAGCTCCACCAGGTCGAGGTGGTGCCAGGTCGGCCCGGTGCTGGTGGGCGAGGCGCTCGCGCCGGCCGGGGGAGAGGCCAGCGGGCTGGTGAAGTAGGCCGCGAAGCCGACCAGGGCCAGGTGGGTACCGGTGGCCTCCAGTTCCACCGAGCCCGCGTCGGACGCGGTGGCGCGGAAGGCGAGGGTGACCCCGCTCGGCAGTGGCGCCTCGCCCGGACAGGAGCTGGCCGGCAGGTCCTTGGGCGGGTTGCCGTGCACGATGGCCGAGGCGACCAGGCCGCCGGTGGAGAGCTGGAACCACCGCATGTCCGGTGCGCCGCCGAAGCTGTCGTTGACCACGTCGCCCAGGCAGTAGCCGGAGAAGTGCAGCTGGCAGCCGGCCGGAACGGTGCGCAGGATGCTGGAGTTGAGGCTGGCGCTGGGGTGGACGTGGGCGCCGGCGCCGTAGGTGGTGGCGAAGAACTTGGTCTTGGCGTTGTCGGCCGGGGCTATCGAGGCGTCCACCCCGCAGTCGGGTGCGGCGGAGGCCGACGGGCTGGGGTCGGCGACGGTCTTGCCGTGGCCGGACTGGGTGGTGGCGATCAGGCCGGCCACCAGCGCCAGCGCGGCGGCCGCGGCGGCCACCAGCACGCCGACCGTGGGGCGGCGGCGTCGCCGGACCAGGGCCTCGTCGGCCAAGTCGGGGTCGGCCTCCAGGGTGTCGAGGTCGGCGGAGCGGCCGTCGGCGGTCGCCGGGGCGGAGGGTGCCCCGGTCGCAGCGCCGGTCGCGGGGGGTGGCGGCGCCGATTGCGGATCGGATGACTCCGTTTCAGCTTCCGGAGCCTCGTCCTCCGCCGATCGCTGTCGCGGGAAGTCGTTGAGCACTGCGTTGAGCTCCTGCCACCGCTCCTCCCAGAGCGCCACATCACCCCCGCAGGCTCCGACGTAGGCCAAAGTGACCTCCAGCGTCGGCTGCCGCATACCGCCGGCCGCGTCGCTGAGGGTGCTGGCGCTGAATCCGGCGGTCACCGCGAGCGCCCTGTAGGTGGGGTTCCCGGCCTGTTCGCGTACGTTCCGCAGCTCGTGCGCGAAGGCCTGCAGCGGCCCTTCGGTGGGGTCGATGGGACGTGGTTTGCGGGCCAACGAGTCTCCTGGGCTCTGCCCGTGCCGCCGCTGCTACGGGGCGGCCGGGTCTGTCGTCCGAACGCGCGTTCCTGATGATGCCTACTGATGGCAAGTCAGTCCGGCGCTGTGATGGTACTCGGCCAGGTTTGGCGCCCGCGACCGTGAGGTGGACACAGTGCTGTTACGTACGGACCATTCGCGACGTAACGGGCGATCACCTCCCGGTGGCGCCCGGTAAACCGAATGTTGAATTTTGTTCCAACCCTTGTTGACCTGCGCATGCCTGGCTAGCCTCGTCGCGGGCCGCCCGACCGAACGGGGATTCGGGCAGCTCACTCCCCCACCGGTCCCGGGCGCCATCGTGCCCGCGGGCCCCCTGTGCACTCCCGGTTCACCGACCCCAGGAGGCAGTTCGTTGTTCAGCTCCCCCACCACCGCCCGGATCCGCCGGATCTCCCTCGCGCTCACCGGCACCGCGGCCCTGGCGCTGTCCGGCATCGCCGCGGCCGCCCCGGCCGGTGCCGCGCCCAGCACCGTCCACAGCAAGGGCGGCACCTCCTGGGTGCGCTCCTGCGCGACGCTGGCCAAGGGCGACACCATGGCCTGCCACGCGTTGCAGGTCACCAACGCCGTCCAGCACGTCAACGCCCTGGGCGTCACCCCCAACGCGACCCCCGCCGGCTTCGGGCCCGCCGACCTGCGCAGCGCCTACAACCTGCCGGCGGGCGGCGCGGGCCAGACGGTGGCCATCGTGGACGCCTACAACGACCCCAACGCGGAGTCGGACCTGGCCGTCTACCGCTCCCAGTACGGCCTGCCGGCCTGCACCACCGCCAACGGCTGCTTCAAGAAGGTCAGCCAGACCGGCAGCACCAGCAGCCTGCCCGCCAACAACTCCGGCTGGGCCGGCGAGATCTCGCTGGACCTGGACATGGTCTCGGCGATCGCGCCCAACGCGCACATCATCCTGGTCGAGGCCAAGACCGCGAGCATGACCAACCTGGGCACCGCGGTCAACGAGGCCGTCAAGCTCGGCGCCAAGTTCGTCTCCAACAGCTACGGCGGCGGCGAGTCCTCGGCGGACACCAGCTACGACAGCAGCTACTTCAACCACCCCGGCGTGGCCATCACGGTCTCCTCCGGCGACTCGGGCTACGGCGTCGAGTACCCGGCCGCCTCCAAGTACGTGACGGCGGTGGGCGGTACCGCGCTCAAGCGGGACTCCAGCGCGCGCGGCTGGAGCGAGTCGGTCTGGTCCACCAGCTCGACCGAGGGCGCCGGCTCCGGCTGCTCGGGCTACGACGCCAAGCCGAGCTGGCAGACCGACAGCGGCTGCGCCCGGCGCACGGTCGCGGACGTGTCGGCGGTCGCCGACCCGGCCACCGGTGTCGCGGTCTACCAGACCTACGGCGCCTCCGGCTGGGCGGTCTACGGCGGCACCAGCGTGGCCGCCCCGCTGATCGCGGGCGTCTACGCGGACGCGGGCACCCCGAGCGCGGCGGTCCCGGCCGCCGACGCCTACGCCCACCGGAGCTCGCTGAACGACGTGACCACCGGCGCCACCGCCGGCTGCTCGCCCTCCTACCTGTGCACGGCGGGTGCGGGCTACGACGGTCCGACCGGCCTCGGCACCCCGAACGGCCTGGCGGCCTTCACGGGCTGACGCCCGACGGCTCCGCGCGACGGGGCCCGGCACCCGGTGCCGGGCCCCGTCCGCGTGCCCGCGCCCGGCCCGCCCCGGACGGTGCGTCAGTTCCCCCGTCCACAGGGGCGACCGGGACGACAGCGGAGGGCGGCAGAATCCGACGGAGTACGTACCAGTCCACCTCTCGTACGAGGAGAACCGTGCACCTCAGTCGCATCCTCCGCCGGATACCCGGATGGGCCGCCGTGGTCCTGACGGCAGCGCTGCTGGGCGCCGCGAGCCCGGCGACGGCCTCGGCCACCACGCCCACGGGCAGCGCGGCCGCCGCGCTGGCCGCCGCCAACGTCGGCAAGACCGCCGGGACCTGTGCCAACACCCCGACCCACAACTCGCTCGGCGGCACCCAGTTCGAGACCAGCTGCACCGGCGGCTCCGGCGGCCCCGAGTACTGGTGCGCGGACTTCGCCATGTGGGTCTGGGCCAACAGCGGCTTCTCCACCGTCGGCCTGAACGCCGGGGCCGACAGCTTCCAGACCTACGGGCAGCGCAACGGCACCCAGCACACCGCGACCTCCTACGTCCCGCAGGTCGGCGACGCGGTCGAGTACGGGTCCACCAAGGACTCCCTGATCCACCACGTCGGCATCGTCACCGCGGTGAACGCCGACGGCTCGGTCACCACCGCCAACGGCGACTGGAACGGCGACCCGACCACCACCACCCAGGCCGCCTGGGCGGTCAGCTCCTCGGTCGTGTCGGTGACCCTGCCGGCCGGCCAGACGGCGGTGGGCAGCGAGCCCAGCACGGTCGACACGGCCGACGGCTACTACATCGTGGGCTACACCACCCCGGTGGCGGCCGGCAGCAACCCGTACACCCCGACCCAGGTCTGCGGCAGCGGCTTCGGCGTGGTCGACTCGCACAACCTCGGCGGGGCGCAGATCTACCTGCTCTACAACTCCGCCACCGGCAAGAACTGCGTGACCACCCTGGTGACCAACCCGACCACCCAGGTCGCGCTGAACGCCACGCTCGCCGTCCAGGGCGGTGGAAGTGCCAACAACCCGGGCAACTTCACCTACTACGCGGGGCCGGTCACGCTGCCCGCGGCGGCCGCCTGCGTGATGTGGGGCGGCAGCTACCAGGGCGTCAGCTGGACCAGCCCGTGGAGCCACTGCGGCTGACACCCGTTCGGCCGATCTTCCGGCCGCGGGGGAATGAACGGGCGGCGGGCGGTGCTCCGGGGAGCACCGCCCGTTCCACGCACAAGGAGAACAGCCACAGATGAAGATCGCGGTTCTGGGTACCGGTGAGGTCGGCCGCCGCATCGCCGGCCGGCTCGTCGAGCTCGGGCACCAGGTGACCCTCGGGTCGCGCACGGCGCAGAACGCGGCCGCCGCCGACTGGGCCGCCGGGACCGGCGGTGCGCACGGCACCTTCGCCCGGGCGGCGGCCGACTCCGAGCTGGTGGTGAACGCCACCGGCGGCCTGGTCTCGCTGGCGGCGCTGACCGCCGCCGGCGAGGAGAACCTGAGCGGCAAGGTCCTGGTCGACGTGGCCAATCCGCTCGACTTCTCCGGCGGCTTCCCGCCCAAGGTCGTCCAGGTGGACGGGCTGAGCCTGGCCGAGCAGATCCAGCGGGCCTTCCCGCGGGCCCGGGTGGTCAAGACGCTCAACACCATGAACAACGAGGTGATGGTCCGGCCCGGCCTGGTCCCCGGGCACCACACCGTCTTCCTCGGCGGTGACGACGCCGAGGCCAAGGCCGTGGTGGCCGCCCTGCTCCGGGAGTTCGGCTGGACCGCGGAGCAGATCCTCGACCTGGGCGACCTCAGCAGCGCCCGGGACACCGAGCAGGCGGTCTCGCTCTGGGTCCGCCTCTACGGCGTCCTCGGCCGGCCGGACTTCAACTTCGCCGTGGTCACCCCCTGACCCACCGGCCCGGTCGCGTCCCGCGCCGCCGGGCCGGCCCCCGGACCTACCGGGGCAGCTGCGCCATCAGGTCCCAGCCGTCCAGCTCCAGCTCCCGCGGCTGCTCCGGCCGCCAGCCGCGGGCCAGGGCCAGGTCGAGCAGCCCGCGGGCGGTGCCGGGCTCGTGCAGGTTGAGCCAGTGGTCCGCGGTGCCCACGGCGCCCGAGGGGAGGTAGCCGTCGGCGACCGCGCGGCCCGGGCCGCCACGGAAGCGGACCAGCAGCCGGCCGGGAGCGCGGTACCGGCGCAGCACGAGGACCTCGGTGCAGTCGCGGTAGCGCGGGCCGGGGTCCACCCGGTGCTGGTGGCGGACCGTCCACAGGTAGGTCAGCTCGCCGACCAGCAGACGCCGGGCCCGCTTGGTCCGGCGGATCACCCGTTGGTCCCGAACCGGGCGACGAACCTGCGCTGGCCGGGCGTCTCGACGGCGTGCGGGCGGTAGTGCGCGCGGACGTAGCCGACCGCCGCGGCGCCCGGCACGCCGTCCAGCACGGCCAGGCAGGCCAGCGCGGTGCCGGTGCGGCCCTGCCCGCCGGCGCAGGCGAACTCGATCCGCTCCGTGCCGGCCCGCTCCAGCACCTCGCGCAGGGTTTCGGCGAGCGCGGCCGGGTCGGCCGGGAGCCGGAAGTCGGGCCAGCGCAGCCACCGGGACTCCCAGGCCACCGGCGCCGGCTGACGCCCCAGCAGGTACACCCCGAACTGCGGCAGCGGTCCGTCCGGCAGCGGCCGGCTCAGCCCCCGGCCGCGGACCAGCCGCCCCGAGGGCAGCGCCAGGACGCCGGGGGCGCCGGGGTTCCAGGTGGGTACGGACGACGTCACCGGGCGAGCCTATGCTGGCGCCCCACGACCGGTGAACCCGACCAGCGGGGACCGCGCACCGGCTGCTCGGGTCGGGTCGGGTCGGTGGACGGCATCGCGGGTCATTGTGGCGCCTCCGCATCTCGGGCCAGCTGGATATGATCCACCGTCAGATCATCAGATCGGGTATCCAGGGGGGCACCATGTCCGAGCAGCAGGTCCGCGACCTGACCGACAGGATCGCGCTGGTGGTCGGCGGCAGCCGCAACCAGGGCGCCGCCATCGCCGAGAACCTCGCCGCCCGCGGCGCCACCGTGGTGATCAGCTACGCGGGCAGCGCCGAGGCGGCGGAGGAGACCGTGGCCGCCCTGCGCAAGCACGGCGGCACCGCCGAGGCGGTGCGCTCCGACGCGGGCGACTCCGCCGACGTGACGGCCCTGTTCGAGGGCGTGCTGGCCCGCCACGGCCGAGTGGACATCGTGGTGCACACCCCGGGCATGGTGCTGAAGAAGACCCTCGCGGAGACCACCGACGAGGACTTCGACGCGATGATCGGCGCCAACACCCGCAGCGCCTTCCTCACCCTGCGCGCGGCCGCCCGCTCGCTGGCCGACAACGGCCGGTACGTGATCCTCTCCACCACGCTGACCTCGGTGATGACCGGCCCCTACGGCCTGTACTCGGGCAGCAAGGCCGCGGTGGAGCGGATGGTGCTGGCTGCGGCCAAGGAGCTGGGCGCGCGCGGCATCACGGTGAACGCGGTGGCGCCCGGCCCGGTGGACACCGACTTCTACCGGCACGCGGAGACTCCGGAGTCGATCGCGGCCGCCACCCAGCACAGCCCGCGCGGCCGGCTCGGGCTGCCCGGGGACATCGCGCCGGTGGTCGGCTGGCTGGTCGGCGCCGAGGCCGGTTGGGTCTCCGGCCAGACGGTGCGCGCCAACGGGGCGATGTTCTGATCCGTGAACACCCGTGCCGGTGGGCAGCCCGGGTCCTCTAGGCTGCCCACCGTGCTGAGCAATACGACCATCCGATCGGAAGGCGACCGCGCCCATGGCTAGCTGGGACTGGTCCACCGTCTCCGCCCTGGCCACGGCGGGCGGCACCCTGGTGCTGGCCGGGGCCTCGTTCGCCTCGATCCGCTCGGCCGACCGGGCCGCCCTCTCGGCCGAGCGCGCGGTGCTGGCCTCGCTGCGCCCGCTGCTGGTCGCCTCCACGCTGGAGGCGCCGAGCCAGAAGCTGATCTGGATGGACGGGCACGCCTGCCGGCTCACGGGCAGCGCCGGCTACCTGCGGGTGACGGACGAGAACCTCTACCTGGCCGCCTCGCTGCGCAACATCGGACCGGGGCTCGGGGTGATCCACGGCTGGCGGATCGCGGACGCCGAGAGCTACGGGCAGACCCGGCACGCCGACCCGGCCGACTTCCGCCGCCAGGCCCGCGACCTCTACGTGGCACCGGGCGACACCGGGTTCTGGCACGCGGCGCTGCGCGACCCGCTGGACCCGGACTTCCAGGCCCTGCTGGACCCGGTGAAGAACCGCGTCCGGGTGAACATCGACCTGCTCTACGGCGACGCCGAGGGCGGTCAGCGCACCATCAGCCGCTTCTCGCTGATCCCGGTCGGTGTTGAGGACGCCTGGATCTGCCAGGTGGTCCGCCACTGGAACGTGGACCGGCCGGACCCCCGGTAGCGCGCCCCCGCGCCGGGCCCGGCGGGGTACTGCCGGGCAACCGAACAGTGGTCGAACTACTGCTCAGGGACTGTGAATTCACCCATTCCCCGGATCTCGGACAGCTTGCTGATCTAGCCTTCGCAACGGCCAACCGGTCGTTCTCAGGAGGGGAATTGACGATCATGCAGGCTTCCCGTCAGGCACGGCGGCTACCCGCCGTGCTCGCCGCGTTAGCGGCCCTGCTGCTCGTGTCCAGCACCGCGGCCGTCACCGAGGCGGCGGCCGCCGCACCACCCACCGCCGTGACCGCCACCGTGGCGGTGGGCAGCGGTCCGATCGCCGCCGTGCTGTCGCCCGACGGCAGCCGGCTCTACACCGCCAACTCCGGTGACAACACGGTCAGCGTGCTGGACACCGCCGCTGCCGCGGTGGTCGCCACCGTGCCGGTCGGCGTGCAGCCGGTGGCACTGGCCGTCACCCCGGACGGCGCCACCCTCTACGTCGCCGGCAAGGGCGACGACACGGTCAGCGTGATCAGTACCGCCACCGCCGCCGTGACCGCCACGCTGACCGGGTTCGACCAGCCGCAGGGCCTGGCGGTCAGCCCCGACGGCAGCCAGCTGCTGGTCAGCAACAACGGCGGCAGCACCGTCGCGGTGCTGGCCACGGCCACCGGCGCGGTGGTCCGCACCGACCAGGTCGGCGACCACCCGGCCGGCCTGGCGGTCTCCCCGGACGGCCACTACGCCTACCTGGTCAACCCGTTCAGCGACACGCTCAGCGTGCTGGACCGCACCGCCGCCGACGCCGTGGTGGCCACCGTGCCGGTCGGCCCGCAGTCCTTCGCGCTCGCGGTGTCCCCGGACGGCGCCAAGGTCTACGTCACCGACGCGGCCGGCAACGCGCTCACCGTGGTGGACACCGCGACCCGCACCGTCACCGCCACCGTCCCGGTCGGCGGCACGCCGCTGGGCCTGGACGCCAGCCGCGACGGCGCCTACGTCTACCTCGCCAACACCGCCGACCAGACCGTCAGCGTGGTCGCCACCTCGACCATGACGGTCACCGGCACCCTCCCGGTGCCGGGCGGCGCGGTGTCCGTGGTGCTGGACCCGAAGCTGGGGCACGCGTACGTGCTGGGCAACGGCACGGTCTCGCTGCTCACCCCGGTCCCGCAGGTCACCGCGGTCAGCCCGGCCAGCGGGTTCACCACCGGCGGCACCCAGGTCACCGTCGCCGGCAGCGCCCTGGCCGGCGCCACCGGGGTGAGCTTCGGCGGGGTCCCGGCCACCGCCTTCTCCTGCACCGCGACCTCCTGCACCGCCACCGCCCCGGCCGAGGCGGCCGGCACGGTGGACGTCCGGGTGACCACGGCGGCGGGGACCAGCGCGGCCGTCGCGGCCGACCGCTTCAGCTACCTGGTGCCCACCGCCGACCTCGGCGTGGGCCTGGCCGTCACCCCGTACCCGGCGCTGCTCGGCGCGCACCTGGACTACACGGTGACGGTCACCAACCACGGCCCGGCGGCGGCCGGCTCGGGCACCGTGCAGATCCCGCTGCCGACCGGTGTGCGGGCCACCAGCACCGACTGCACGGTGGCCACCGGCCAGCTCAGCTGCCCGGTCGGCGCGCTGGCCAACGGCGCCGCCGTCACCCGGCACTTCACCGTGCCGGTCGGCCTGTTCGGCGTCAACGTGAGCCTCACCGCGACCCGCACCGCCAGCAGCCCGGCGGACCCGGTCGCGACCAACGACAGCGCCAAGCGCAGCTGCACGGGCGTCACGTCGCTGTTCATCAGCTGCTCCTGAGCAGTCCGGGCAGCACCGCGGGCCCTGCCGGGGAGATCCCGGCAGGGCCCGTGCCGCGCCCACCGCCACGGGTCGGCCCGCACCGTCACAGGTCGGCGGCGACCACCCCACCGGCCGGCCGGGCCGCGGCGCCCGCGGTGCCGGAGCTCGCCCCGACCGCCGCCAGGTCACGACCCCGGGTCTCCCGGGCGCAGGCCACCGCCACCAGGGTGAGCACCGCCGCGATCGCCACGTAGAGCGCGATCGGGGTGGCGCTGCCGTAGTCCTTGAGCAGCGCGGTGGCGATCAGCGGCGCGGGCGCGCCGGCCGCCACCGAGGAGAACTGGGCCCCGATCGAGGCGCCCGAGTAGCGCATCCGGGTGCCGAACATCTCGGCGAAGAAGGCGGCCTGCGGCGCGTACATCGCACTGTGGAAGACCAGACCCACCGTCACCGCCAGCACCAGCTCGCCGAACGAGTGCGCGTCCACCAGCCCGAAGAAGGCGAACGCCCACGCCCCCACCCCGGCCGCGCCCACCAGGTACACCGGCTTGCGGCCCACCTTGTCGGAGAGCGCCCCGAACAGCGGGATCAGCGCGAACTGGATCGCCGAGCCGATCAGCACCGCGTTCAGCGCGCTCTGCTTGTGGAAGTGCGCGTGCGAGACGGCGTAGACCAGGACGAAAGTGGTCATGACGTAGTAGGAGATGTTCTCCGCCAGGCGGGCGCCCATCGCGATCAGCACGTCCCGCCAGTGGTGGCGCAGCACCGCCAGCAGCGGCAGGCCCTCGGCCGCGGCCGCCTGCTCCCGGGACCGGGCGGCCGCCAGGGCCTGCTGGAAGAGCGGCGACTCGTCCACGCCGAGCCGGATCCACAGGCCCACCATCACCAGCACCGCCGAGAGCAGGAACGGCACCCGCCAGCCCCAGGCCAGGAACTGCTGCTCCGACTGCACCCCGGTGAGCAGCGAGAGCACCCCGGCGGCCAGCAGGTTGCCGGCCGGCGCGCCGCCCTGCGGCCAGGAGGCCCAGAAGCCGCGCCGGCGCTGGTCGCCGTGCTCGGAGACCAGCAGCACCGCGCCGCCCCACTCGCCGCCCAGCGCGAAGCCCTGGACCAGGCGCAGCACGGTGAGCAGGATCGGCGCGGTCACGCCCACCTGCTGGTAGGTCGGCAGGCAGCCGATCAGCGTGGTGGCGCCGCCCATCAGCAGCAGGCTGAGCACCAGCAGCCGCTTGCGCCCGATCCGGTCGCCGAAGTGGCCGAAGACCAGCGCGCCGAGCGGGCGGGCCGCGAAGCCGAGGGCGTAGGTGACGAAGGCGAGCAGGGTGCCGGTCAGCGGGTCGCTGTGCGGGAAGAACACCTTGCCGAAGACGAGGGCGGCGGCGGTGCCGTAGAGGAAGTAGTCGTACCACTCGACGGTGGTGCCGATCAGACTGGCACCGACCACGCGGGTGAGGGATCTGGACATGGGGACCGTCCTGGGGGAGCGGGGTGGGTGGGGGAGCGGGGTGGGCGGGGGTCGGTTCCGTGGGCAGTGGTTCAGTGAGCGGGGGGCCGGGGGACGGCGGTCTAGTGGGCGGTCCAGCCGCCGTCCATGGTGAGCGAGGTGCCGGTGACGTAGCCGGCGGCGGGGGAGCAGAGCCAGAGCACCGCGTCCGCGACCTCCGCCGGCTCGATCAGCCGCTTGATCGCGGGACGCTCCAGCAGCACCTGCGCCAGCACCTGTTCGACCGGGATGCCGTGGGCCGCCGCCTGGTCGGCGAGCTGCTTCTCCACCAGGGGCGTGCGCACGTACCCGGGGTTGACGCAGTTGCTGGTCACCCCGTGCGGGGCGCCCTCCAGCGCGACCACCTTGCTCAGCCCCTCCAGGGCGTGCTTGGCGGTCACGTAGGCGGACTTGTAGGCACTGGCCCGCAGGCCGTGCACCGAGGAGAGGTTCACCACCCGGCCCCAGCCCTGCTCGTACATGTGCGGCAGGGTGCGGCGCAGGATCCGGAACGGGGCCTCCACCATCACCCGCTGGATCAGGGTGAACTTCTCCACCGGGAACTCGTGCAGCGGCGCCACGTGCTGCAGGCCGGCGTTGTTGACCACGATGTCCGCGTCGGCGGGCAGCGCGTCCACCGCGGCCGGGTCGGCCAGATCGGCCGGCACGGCGGTGCCGCCGATCTCGGCCGCCACGGCGGCGGCCGCTTCGGCGGCGAGGTCGACCACGTACACCTTGGCGCCGGCTGCCGCCAGGGCCTGGGCGCAGGCCCGGCCGATGCCGCCGGCCGCGCCGGTGACCAGCGCGGTGCGGCCGGTCAACGGCGGCGCCGACAGCGCGGACTGGGCTGTTGACTGGGTGCTCTCCATGGCCCGAAACGGTAGGCAGCGGTGGGCGGCGCACCCATGTGAGCCGGGACCACTAACGCCGTGCCCGGTATGGTCGCCGCCACCATGCGGACCCCGGGGCGGTGGCGGGATCTTGATGGAGAGTGGCATGGTCGCCACTGGTCAGTGGCCTGCGGCGACCGGCAGGCTGGACCCATGACCAGCGCAGAGACCGCCGCCCCCGCCGCTACCACTTTCGACCCCGCCGCCCCCGTGCCGGACACCAAGGACTGGACCTGGGTGCTGGAGCGGGCCTGCCCCGACTGCGGGCTGGACACCCCCGCCGTCGCGCCCACCACGGTGCCCGACCTGGTCCGCGCCAACGCCGCCGCCTGGGTCGCGCTGCTGGCCGGCGACCGGGAGGTGCTCGCCGGCCGACCGGACCCGACCACCTGGTCCGCGCTGGAGTACGCCTGCCACGTGCGGGACGTGTTCCGCCTCTTCGCCCACCGCCTGGACCTGATGCTCAGCCAGGACGGCCCGCTCTTCCCCAACTGGGACCAGGACGAGACCGCGCTCGCCGAGCGCTACCACGAGCAGGACCCCGCCGTGGTCGGCTGCGAGCTGGCCGCCGCCGCGGAGCTGATCGCCGCCGCCTTCGAGCAGGTCGCGGACGACCAGTGGCAGCGCACCGGCGACCGCAGCGACGGTGCCCGGTTCACCGTGGCGACGTTCGCCCAGTACTTCATCCACGACCCGGTGCACCACCTGTTCGACGTGACGGGGGAGCGGGTCGGCTGAGCGGGTCGAAGGTCATGAGTTGGTAAAAATCTCTGCCGGATCCTTGGTGAAGTCTTGACCTTCCGGTGGGTCCGGCGCCGGGTTCAGGGTGGTTCATCCATGAAAGTGGACTACTCCAGTGGCCAGTGGCACCAGTCTGACCTGCGTGATTGATGTTGTGTCAGTGAATCCGACAGTCCTACCGTGACTCCTGATCAGGTCTCGACTGTGATCTGAGATGTGACCGCCTCTCGGGGAGGGGCGGTGGATTCATGGGGGGTTCTTCGGCGTGCGCCAAAGACGTTCTCTGTTCTCCGCTGCGCAGAAACGGAGGTGGGAGCGTCGGACGACCGTCGCCTCCGCCCTCGTCGCAGCGCTGTCGCTGACGGTGCCACTGGCCCAGGCACAGACCGTGGTGGGCGGGTACCAGTACAAGGGGAAGATCTGGGCGGCGGATCCGCTGCCCGCCCAGCCGAAGGTGGCCGGGCACAACGCCGGTGCCTCGGCGAAGCCGCCGGTGGTGGCGGAGCCGAAGGGCTCGCGGGAGTTGAAGCCGCATCAGGTGGCGGCGCCGGTGTGGCCGAAGGCGGGCACGCAGACCGCGCCGGTGGGCGGAGCGGCGGCCGCGGGCGTCACGCTCGCGGCGACGGACGCGGCGCAGCCGGTGGCGGTGCCGTTCGCCCCGGCGTCGACGCCGGCCTCGGTGCAGGTGAGGACCGTCGACCGGGCCACGGCGCAGGCGGCGGGCGTGGACGGCCTGATGGTGGGTCTGTCCCGGCAGGACGGGTCGGGGGCCGCCGGCAAGGCGTCGGTCTCGCTGGACTACTCGTCGGTGGCGCAGGCGTACGGCGGCGGGTGGGCCTCGCGACTGCACCTGGTGCAGCTGCCGGCCTGTGCGCAGACGACGCCCCAGCTGGCGCAGTGTCAGACGCAGACGCCACTGGCGACGACCAACGACCCGGTGACGCACCGGCTGACGGCGAGCGTGGCGCTGCCCGCATCGGGCGGGTCGAGCGCACCGCGGGCGATGAGCATGATGGCCGCGCCGATGGCGGCGGCCGCAGCGAGCACCACGGTGGCGGCGGTCGCGGGCAGCAGTGGCTCGCAGGGCAGCTACACGGCGACGTCGCTGTCGTCGTCGGGCAACTGGGCGCAGTCGTCCTCGGGTGCGTTCACCTACAGCTACCCGATCTCGGTGCCGGCCTCGCTCGGCGGTGCGACCCCGTCGGTCGGCTTCTCCTACGACTCGCAGTCGGTGGACGGCGAGACGTCGGCGCGCAACTCGCAGTCCTCGTGGATCGGTGACGGCTGGAGCTACAGCCCCGGGTACATCGAGCGCACCTACAAGTCCTGCGCCAACGACGGCATCGCGAACTCCGGCGACGAGTGCTGGGCCGGCTGGAACGCGACCATCTCGCTCGGCTCGCACAACGGTCAGCTGGTGCGCGACGCCAACGGCCAGTACCACATGCAGAACGACGACGGCACCAAGGTCGAGCTGCTGACGGGCGCGTCGAACGGGTTGTGGAACGGCGAGTACTTCAAGGTCACCACGACCGACGGGACCCAGTACTACCTGGGCCTGAACCACTCCCCGGGCACCACCTCCGACCCCGCCACCAACTCGGCCTGGGGCATGCCGGTCTACACGCCGAAGTCGGGCGACCCCTGCTACAGCTCCGGCCAGGGCACCAATTCCAAGTGCGCCGGCATGGGGTGGCGGTTCAACGTCGACTTCGTCGTCGACCCGAACAAGAACCTGCAGCGGTACGACTGGGCGAGCGAGTCGAACTTCTACAACATGGGATACGGCCAGGTCGCGCAGTCCGGCGCCGGCGGAACCATGACCCAGTACACCCGCGGCGGGTACCTGACCCAGATCTCGTACGGGTACCAGCTGGCCGACGAGCAGGCGGGCCGCGACCCGGCGGCGAAGGTGGTGTTCACCACCGCCCAGCGCTGCACCGTCGACCCGACCACCTGTCAGGCCGCGAACCTGAACGCCAACACGGCGAACAACTGGCCGGACACCCCGTACGACCTCAACTGCACCAGCTCGATGGCGACCTCGGGCACCGGCAGCAACGTCTGCCAGACGGCCTCGCCGACCTTCTGGTCGACCTACCGGCTGCAGACCGTCGCCACCCAGGTCAAGGTGGGAACCGGCTGGCAGAACGTGGACAGCTACACGCTGACCCACCTCTTCTCGGACGCCGGCGGCACCATGGACCCGGTCACCGGCAAGACGGTCGACCCCAAGGACGCGGGCGCCCTGCAGTCCGTCATGTGGCTCTCCCAGATCCAGCACACCGCCCAGGACACGTCGGCCGGCGGCAGCGGGACCATCACCCTGGACCCGGTGACCTTCACCGGGGTCGAGACGGACAACCGGGTCGACGGCCTCACCCCGGCGGCCCCGCCGCTGTACCACCCGCGGATCTCCAGCCTGCAGACCGAGACCGGCGAGTCGATCGCGGTCACCTACCGGGCTCCCGAGTGCTCGCGCACCGCCAACCACATGCCGGCGTCCCCGGACTCCGACACCATGGCCTGCTACAACGTCCACTGGACCACGCCGGGCGGCATCACGCCGATCAACGACTGGTTCAACAAGACGCTGGTCGCCCAGGTCTCCGACAACGACGCGACCAAGGCCAACTCGCCGGCGAAGGTCACCACCTACAGCTACAGCGGTGGCGCGGCCTGGCACCGGGACGACTCCGAGTTCACCGACGACCAGTACCGCACCTGGGACGACTTCCGGGGCTTCCGGACCGTCACCGCCCAGACCGGTGCGGCCCCGGATCCAGTCACCCAGGTGGTGGCCAACTACTTCCAGGGCATGGACGGTGACTACAAGGCCGACGGGACCAAGCGGTCCGTCAGCTTCACCGACTCCACCGGCACGACCATCACGGACAGCAACTGGCTGGCCGGCACGGCCGAGGAGACCGACACCTACAACGGTCCCACCGGCCCGATCGTGGCCAAGGCGCTGGCGGACCCGTCGACCAGCACGGTGACCGTCACCGCGTCGCGCACCGCCTGGACCTCCAAGACCCCGGCCCCGACCCTCTCCACCCTGCCGGACCTGACGTCCCGTCGGGTCCAGTCGACCTCGGGCCGCTCGCAGGCGCTGCTGGCGGGTTCCGCCGGCTGGCGCACCATGAGCTCCGTCACCACCTTCGACAGCCTGGGCCGCGCCCAGCAGGTGGACGACAAGGGCGACGTGTCCGTGCCGGGCCAGGAGTCCTGCACCACCACCAGCTACGCCAACCCGCCCGCTGCGAACCCGATGATGCTCGGCTTCGTGAGCGAGGAGCTCACCGTCTCCGGGCCCTGCAGCACGGCGGCGAGCGCCGGCACCACGATCAACGACAAGCGCACCTTCTACGACGGCGACGGCAGCGTCACCAACCCGGGCACCCTGGGCAGCCTCGGCGCGAACGGCTCGACCATGGGCATGGTCACGTCGACCCAGGCGGTGAAGTCGTACGACGGCTCCGGCAACCCGGTCTTCCAGACCACGGGTGGGATCGGCTACGACCAGTACGGCCGCAGCACCACGTTCACCGACGCCGCCGGCCTGGTGACCAGCACCACCTACACGCCGCTGACCGGCACCCTGCCGACCGGTGTGTCGACCACCAACCCGCTCGGCTGGACCTCCAGTGCCACGCTGGCCCCGGCCCGCGGCCTGGTCACCCACGCGGTGGACGCCAACAACCGGGTCACCGACGTCAGCTACGACGCGCTCGGTCGCCGCACCGCGGTCTGGCTGCCCGGCCGGGCCAAGGCGACGCAGAGCGCCGACAAGCTGTTCAGCTACACGGTCAACGGCACCGGCAATCCGAACCCGGCGTCCGTCACCACGCAGACCCTGCGGGAGGACAACAGCTACGGCGCCGCCGTCGACATCTACGACGGCTTCCTGCAGTTGCGCCAGGCACAGACCACCACGGCCGACAACAGTGCCGGCCGACTGATCACCTCCACCCACTACGACAGCCACGGCTGGGTGCACTCCACCACCGGGGCGTTCTCGGACACCACCACGGCGCCCGGCTCGACCCTGTTCGTGGAGACCGAGAACACCCTGCCGCAGGAGACCGTCAGCAGCTACGACGGCCTGGGCCGGCCGACCGGCAAGGCGCTGTACTCCAAGGCTGCCGTGCTGTGGAGCAGCAGCACCTCCTACCCGGGCCTGGACGAGACGGACTACACCCCGCCGCAGGGGGGCACGCCGACCTCCACCTTCACCAACGGACTCGGCCAGACCACCTCGGTGGTCAACCACGGCGGCGCCGGGGTCGGTGATCTGACGACCGGTTACCACTACACCGCCGGCGGGCAGCTCGCGTCGATCTCCGACCCCGCGGGCCACAGCTGGACCTACCAGTACGACCTGCAGGGCCGTCGGACCTCCCAGACCGACCCGGATGCCGGCACCTCCAGCTCGGTCTACGACTCGCTGGGCCGGGTGGCCTCCGCCACGGACGGTCGCGGGCAGCAGCTCTCGTACACCTACGACCAGCTGAGCCGTCCCACCGGTGAGTACAGCGGGTCCAGCACGACCGACCAGACGAAGCAGCTGCTCTCGTTCAGCTACGACACGCTGGCCAAGGGCCTGCCCACCTCCGCGACCCGTTACACCGGCGGTTCCGGGAGCGGCGGCAGCGCCTACACCACGGCGGTCACCGGATACAACAGCGCCTACCAGCCGACCGGGACGAGCGTCACCATCCCGGCAGCCGAGGGCAAGCTGGCCGGCACCTACACGCTCAGCACCGGCTACACGCCGAACGTCGGCCTGCTGTCGGACACCGGCTACAACGGCGACGGTGGGCTGATCCCGGAGGACGTGGGCTACGGCTACAACCTCCAGGGCGGCATGGTCTCGATGGGCTCGGACTTCGCGTCCTACCTCGACCTGGCCTCGTACAGCCCGAAGGGCCAGATCCTGCAGTCCACCTTCGGAGTGCTGGGCAAGCAGCTGCGCACCGCGCAGACGTACGACGACGCCACCGGGCGGCTGGCCACCAACCGGGTATCGCTGCAGACCGCGACGACCAACCCGATCTCGTCGACCACCTTCGGCTACGACCCGGCGGGCAACCTGACCACGGCCAGTGAGCTGCAGTCCTCGGGCGGCACCGACCAGGCCTTCGACACCCAGTGCTTCCAGTACGACGGACTGAAGCGCCTGACCCAGGCCTGGACCGACACCGCGGGCCAGACCACCGCGACGGCCGGTCAGCTGGCCCGGTGCGCAACCGCCGCGCCGACCCCGTCGACGCTCGGCGGTCCGGCGCCGTACTGGCAGAGCTACAGCTACAACGCGCTCGGCGGCCGCACCCAGCTGGTCAAGCACGACCTGACCGGCAACGCGGCCAACAACACGACGCAGACGCTGAACTACCCGACCAACGGGGTGCAGCCGAACACCGTCACCGGCATCACCACCACCGGCCCGAACGGCACCAGCACCCAGACCCCGCACTACGACGCGGGCGGCAACACCAAGGACCGCGGCACCACCGGTGTCTCGCCGGTCAGCCAGACCTTCAGCTACGACGAGGAGGGCAACACCAAGGCCGTCACCACCACGGTGGGCGTCGGCACCCCGCAGAACACCAGCTACCTCTACGACGCCAGCGGCAGCCTGCTGCTGCAGCACGGCCCGAACGGCACCACGCTGTACCTGTTCGGCGGTGCCGAGCAGCTCACCCTGAGCGGGACCACGGTCACCGGCCTGCGGTACTACGCCGCTCCGGACGGGACGGTGATCGTCCGCTCCAGCGGCGGCACCGTCAGCTTCCAGCCGACCACCCCGCAGCACACCGCTCAGCTCCAGGTCGACGCCAAGACCCTGGCGATCACGCGGCGTTCCTTCGACCCGTACGGTGCGCCGCGCGGTTCGGTGCCGGGTGCCTGGGCGGACAACCACGGGTTCCTCGGCCAGCCGACCGATCCCACCACCGGGCTGGACCTGCTCGGCGCACGGCACTACGACGCGACCATCGGCCGGTTCCTGACCGCCGACCCGGTGCTGGAGGCCGGCGACCCGAACCAGATGGGCGGCTACTCGTACGCCGCGAACAACCCGACCAGTGGCAGCGACCCCAGCGGCCTGATGCGGGAAGCCCAGCAGGACGGCGGCGGCGACTCGGGCGGCGGCAGCAGCAGTTCGAGCGACCTGTGCCCGAACCCCAGCGGTGGCTACCCGGTCGCGGTGCCCTGCGGCAGCGGTGGCGGTGGCGGCGGTGGGTCCTCCGCCGACACCAACGACATCCCGGACATCCAGGACTGCACCGCGCCCGATGCGGACCGCTGGTGCCACCTGCGCAACGCGATGTTCAAGACCGCGGTCGCGTTCGGCATGCTCGGCGGCTCCGAGGGCACCTTCTCGGGCATCGGCCGCGGCGGTTCGCTCGGCTCCCACGACGACGCGAACATCGGCGGCAAGGGCAAGACCCACGACGAGGAGCCGCAGGCCAAGAAGGGCAAGCCGCTCGGCGGCGACCCCGGGGCGACGCCGCACGAGGACGACCTCGACCTCGCCAAGGCCCAGGCGCGCAAGAACGTCAAGGAGCTCGAGGAGCTCAACGACGGCGACCCGGTCACCACGCAGAACGACCCGGCGCCCACCACGCCGGACGCCGACACGACCCAGCAGGTCAACCCGGTCAAGCCCTGGGAGGACCCGTACTACAACCCGATGAAGCCGGACTCGGAGATCGGGAGCTTCAAGCCCACGGTCAAGCTGGGCAGCGCCGGCAAGGGCGCCACGGTCGAGGAGGGCCTGGCCGGGGCGGCGCAGCTGCGCAACAAGCTCGCGGAGCGGACCGCCATGGCCAACGGGCGGACCAAGCCGCACGGCGACTACATCAAGAAGACCTGGACCGGTGGCTACAACACCCGGACCGGACAGATCGCCGCCGCCTGCTCGGGCGCCGGCCGCTGTGCGGAGGGCAACGTCATCATCGCGCTCGGCGGGAACAAGGACGAGATCGTGATGACCCGGGCCATCAAGTGGTTCGCGAAGGTGAACGACTGGGTGGAGTCACCGATTTGCAAGGACTGCCAACGGTTCCTCAATCCCTCGCACTTCGGGCCGAGTCCGTTGTTCGACGACCAGGGGAGGTGGTTCAAGGAGTACTACCAGGTGCCTGACAACGGCTGATCCGACGGACACCCGGTCCCGGTCGCACCGGGAACGGGTGCCGCAGGGTTGAGCCCGGGTGCGGCGGCCGGCTGGCTAAGCTGGTCGCCGCACCGCTTCCGGTGCCAGGAGGCAACGGGAAGGCAGCAGGACACGATGGCGAGCAAGGCGGTCCTCTTCGAGGCCGGGCGGTACGACTGGGCGGCGTACCGCTGCGCGTGCGGCGAGACGGCCGCGCACCTCCCGGAGACCTTCGAACGGCTGGTGGACGCGACCAACGAGACGCAGCTCGCGGAGAACGCCCTGGAGGACCACGCCTTCGTGCAGGACCTGCTGTACCAGAGCGCGGTGCCCACCACCGCGCTGATCATGATGGCGCTGCAGGACCACGAGCTGTGGCTCCCGGTGCGGCAGGAGCTGCTCGACGTCCTGTGGCGGCTCTGCGCCGGCGAGTCACACCTCACCGAGGTCGAGGCGGGGGAGCCCCACCTGGAGCTGAAGTGCCGGGCGATCGCCCGCGGCGGGATCCACACCCTCTACAACGACTACGTGAACCGCACCTACAACGTGACCCGCTACCTGCTGGAGGTGGTCGAGGACGACGTGGCGCGGTTGGCCCACTACGACGCGGTCTTCGACCGCCCCAAGCGCAAGCGCCGCTGACCGCTCACTCCTCGATCGCCCCGCCCACCCCGCGCAGGTGCTCGCGGAAGGTCAGGCGCGGGTCGGCGGCGCGGGCGGTGAGGAAGGCGTCGAAGGCGACCTGGCCGCGCAGCGAGCGGCCCTGGCGGATCAGGTCGGCCTGGTGGCGTTCGGTGTCGCGGATCGCCTCGGCCAGGTCGAGCAGGGCGGGCAGCCGGTCGGCGGGCAGGAAGAGCGCGCCGTCCTCGTCGGCGACCACGTAGTCCGCCGCGGTGACGGTCCAGTCGCCGGAGCGGGCGGCGGTCAGGGCGTCGGCGGCGCGGTCCCGGGCGGCCAGTGGGCCGGTGGGCAGTGCGCCGAGGCTGAACAGCGGCAGGCCGATCGCGCGCAGGTCGGCGGTGTCGCGGTGCAGACCCCAGACCAGGATGCCGTCCAGGCCGGCCTGCCGGGCCTCCAGGGCGATCAGGTCCCCGACGCAACTCTCGTCCGTGCGGCCCGCGTTGTCGACCACCAGGACCTCACCGGGGGAGGCCAGGGTGATCGCCTCCAGGAAGACGTCCACGCTGCCCGCGTGCCGGGCGGGCCGCACCGGGCCGGCCAGTCGGGTGCCCGGGAGCAGCGCCCGGGTGCCGGCGGGCGCGCAGCGCACGGGGAGGCCGGCCCGCAGGCAGGCGTCGGCGAGGTGGGCACAGGTCAGCTCGGCGATGCGCTTGTCCATAGCGGCTTTATAGCAGTACCGTGGCGGCCATGAAGCGCGCACGCATCGCCATGACGACGACGCCGGACACCGTCCCGGCGCGCTGACTGCTGACTTGGTCCGAAGCCCCGGGGCGAACGCCCCGGGGCTTCGTGCTGTGCGGCGGCGTTCGTCCCACCCCACCCGACACGGGAGAACGCCATGCACGACCACCGCAAGCTCGGCCGCGAGCTGGGCCTGTTCGACACCGACCCGCTGATCGGCGCCGGCCTGCCGTACTGGCTGCCCGCCGGGGCCGCGATCCGGCACAGCCTGGAGGAGTACGTCCGGCGCGAGGAGCGCCGGGCCGGATACCGGCACGTGTACTCGCCGGTGCTGGGCAAACGCGAGCTCTACGAGCTGTCCGGGCACTGGGCGCACTACCGCGAGGACATGTTCCCGCCGCTGGAGATGGGCGAGCAGCCGGGGGACGACGAGCTGGTGCTCCGCCCGAGCCTGTGTCCGCACCACGCGGTGATGTTCCGCTCCCGCGCCCGCAGTTACCGCGAGCTGCCGCTGCGGATGGCGGAACTGGGCGGGATGTACCGCTCGGAGCGCTCGGGCGTGCTGGGCGGGCTGACCCGGGTGCGCTCGATCCAGCTGAACGACGCGCACATCTTCTGCACCGTCGAGCAGGTGGCGGAAGAGGCCCGCGGCGCGCTGGAGTTGATCCGGCGGGCGCACCGGGCGCTGGGCATCGAGGCGGTCCGCTACCGGCTGTCGCTCGCCGGAGAGGGTGCCAAGTACGTCGCCGATCCCGAACTGTGGGAGCGCTCGGCCGAGTTGTTGGTCCAGGCGCTGGACGGACTGGGCATCGGGTACGAGCGGGCGGCCGGCGAGGCGGCGTTCTACGGGCCGAAGATCGACGTGCAGGTCGTCGACAACGCCGGGCGGGAGTTCACCCTCTCGACCGTCCAGGTCGACTTCCACCAGCCCGCCCGGTTCGACCTGCACTACACCGGCCCGGACGGCGCCAAGCACCGACCCGTGATGGTGCACCGCAGCATCATCGGCAGCGTGGAGCGCGCGGTGGCCCTGCTGATCGAGCAGCACGGCGGGGCCTTCCCGGCCTGGCTGGCGCCGGTGCAGCTGGTGGTCCTGCCGGTCTCCGAGGAGGAGCTCCCGGCCGCCGGGGCGGTGCTGGCCCGCGCCCGCGAGCTGGACCTGCGGGTCGAGCTGGTCGAGCCGCGGGACGGCAGCCTGGCGGCCCGGATCCGGGAGCACCGCCTGGTGCCCTACCAGGCGGTGCTCGGCGCCAAGGAGGCGGCGGACGAGGCGATGGCGGTCCGGCTGCGCGACGGGCGCCGGCTCCCACCGCTGCCGGTGGAACGGGTGCTGGCCGAGCTCGGCGCGGTGGTGGCGGAGCAGCGCGCGGAGCTCTGGCAGGGCTGACGAGGGGTCAGAAGGCGGTGTCGGTGGCGAGCTGCTCGTGCCGGTCCAGGTCGGCGCCGACGGCGGCCAGCTTGGCCCGGATCGCGCCGACCGCGTCGGCGCCCAGCGGCAGGCGCAGCGGCAGCGGGTCCAGGTCCAGCGCGGTGATCAGGGCGGCGGCGGCCTTGGCCGGGTCGCCGGGCTGCTCGCCGTGGCTGGCCGCCAGGCCGGTGCGCACCGGGTCGACGGTGGCCCGGTAGTCCTCGATCACCGCACTGCCGTGCAGCGCGGGGCCGGCGAACTCGGTGCGGAAGGCGCCGGGTTCGAGGATCAGCACGCGGATCCCGAGCGGGGCCACCTCGGCCGCCAGTGCCTCGCTCGCCAGCTCCAGCGCGCCCTTGGCCGCGCTGTAGGCACCGACACCGGGGAAGGAGAGGAACCCGCCCATGCTGCTGACCTGCACCACGGTGCCCGAGCGTCGCTCGCGCATGGCCGGCAGCACCAGCCGGGTCAGCCGCAGCGCGCCGAAGAACATCACCTCCATGATGTCCCGCAGCTCCTGCTCCCCGACCTCCTCGACCGCGCCGACCAGACCGTACCCGGCGTTGTTGACCAGGACGTCGATCCGGCCGTGCCGCTGCAGGACGTCCTTGACGGCCTGCTCGCTCTGCGCGGCGTCGGTGACGTCCAGTCGGACGGCGTCCACCCGGTCGGGGAACTCCTCGGTCAGCGCGGCCACCGTCTCCGGGCGGCGCACCGCGGCGACCACGGTGTCCCCGGCGGCCAGCGCGGCGCGGGCGAAGGCCTGCCCGAACCCGCTGCCGGCTCCGGTGATCAGCCAGACCCGGCCGCCGTGCTGAAACTGCGTCATCTGATGCCCCCTCAAGAATGGTCCGTCGCGGACGAGCCTACCCGGCCGACCTGGGCCGAGCGGGTGACTTCGCGGCTGTCGGTGCCGTACCGGACCGGGGGCTGCGGCATGATCAATCCCGGCAGGCACGACTGCCGGGTGGAGTGGCCGAGGGGCGAGGCAACGGCTTGCAGGGCCGTGCACATAGGTTCGAATCCTGTCTCCACCTCCGGACGGCGAGGGCCGGTTGTTCCCCCGGGCAACCGGCCCTCGCGACCGCCGTCGGCCGCGACCACCGCGTCAACCAGCGACCAACTCCCGCTCCAGCGGGGTGCGGAACCGCGGGGTCACCCGGACCTCGCCGAGCCAGCCGGCCAGTCGCTCGGCCTCCGCCGCGATCGCGGCCCGCCCCTCGGCGCCGGGGTCGGTGAACAGGCGCCAGACCAGCTCGCCGTCGGCCCGCTGCGCCCAGCCGCCGATCACCCGGCCGCACCACCAGACGCTGGGGCCGGCGTTGCCCGCCCGGTCGAAGAGGGCCGGGACGTCCTCGGGGCGCAGGTACCAGTCGCGTTCCCGCCAGCCCATCACGGTCGGGTCCAGCGCGGGCAGCAGGGCGGCCCAGGGCGCCGACTCCTGTGGTCCGGGCTCCTCGTCGCCGGGAACCACCAGGCCCGTGGCCCCGTCGGGCAGCCGGACCTCGACCGCCGCCAGGTCGGCCAGCGCCTTGCGGGTGTCGCCCAGGGTCCAGCCGGTCCACCACTTCAGGTCCGCCTCGGTGGCCGGGCCGAACGAGGCCAGCCAGCGCCGGGCCACCTCGGCCTTGGCCTCGCGCACCGGCACCTCGGCCAGTTGTGCCACCGGCGCCCAGGGATAGCTGCTGCTCAGCCAGGAGCCCAGCGGGCGGCACCGGCGCACGTGGCCGTCCGAGGCGAGCAGCCGCAGCAGTCGGCTGCCCACGCTCTGCCGCGCCTCGTAGGGCTTGCCCGCGGCCATCAGGATGGTCTCCCGCAGGGCGGGCACGTCCTCGGCGAGTTGGCTGGTGGTGGCCTCGCCGCGCCGGGCCAGCGCGGCGAGCACCGCGCGCTCGGTCGCGGCCAGCCGCGGTTCGTCCCAGCCCTCGGCGCCCTCGGCCAGGCGCTTGAGCAGCGTGGCCCGCTCCCTGGCCGCGATGGCCCGGGCGGTGGACGAGTTGACGTACGGGGCGAACTCCTCGGTCACCGCGAAGATGGTGCGGCGCATGGAGAGCAGCTTGACCAGGGAGACGTCCTCGTACAGCGCCCGGTCGACGGCCAGGGCGGAGGGCTCGGCCAGCCGGGCGCAGGCGGTGAGGTAGACGGTGGCGGCGTCCGTGGCGTGCAGGCCGACCAGCGCGTCGGCCACCTGCGGGACGTCGGCGGCCCGGTCGGCCGGCCGCAGCAGGTGGCGGCGGCCGAGCCGGGCCCGGCGGTGGTCGTCGGTGAGGGCGGGGCTGAGGGGCATGGGGGGAGCGTAGCCCGAGGGACCGTCAGGGACGGTCGTGGTGCTGCTGGTGGGCGTGCCCGCCGTGCTCCGCGTGCCCGTCCTGCCCGCCGTGCTCCGCGTGCCCGGCGTCCGGGGAGCCGCCCATCATCCGCAGCATCGCCCGCCCGCCGGTGCGCAGGAACCGCACCACCAGCACGGCGGCGACCAGCAGGAAGGCGATGTTCAGCCAGGTGGTGTAGTTCCAGCTGATCCCCGCCATCGGCACCTGCGCGGTGCTCCGGTCCGGCACCAGCCCCAGTGCGCCGAACAGGATCTCCACCAGGTACCCGGCGGCCACCATCGACAGGTAGAAGGTCCCGGCCAGGAAGGCCGCCATCCGCAGCCCGTAGTACTTGCGGTAGATGTTCAGGATCGGCAGGATCAGCAGGTCCGCGAAGACGAACGAGACCACCCCGCCGAAGCTGATCCCGCCCTGCCACAGCACCACCGCCAGCGGCACGTTGCCGATCGAGCAGACGAACGAGACCACCGCCACCAGCGGGCCGACCAGCGGGCCCCAGATCTTGCTCGCCAGCGGGTGGCCGTCGAAGAAGAACGCGTGCCAGAAGCTGTCCGGCACCCAGGCCGCGATCGCCCCGGCGATCAGCAGGCCCGCCACCAGGTCCTTGAGGATCGCCGCCCACTCCATCACGAAGACGTGGGCGGTGGCGGTGAAGCCCGCGGGGGAGAAGAGGCGGTGGCGGAACGAGCCCCCGCCCGCGACCGACATGTCCATCGCCGCGTGCCCCTCCATCGAGCCGGCCAGCCCCCGGTCGGCCTGCTCGCGCGCCGCGCGCAGCAGCCGGGCCCGCAGGAAGAACCGGAACAGCAGCGCCAGGACCAGGATCATCACCGGCCCGCCGACGAACTCGGCCGCCGTGAACTGCCAGCCCATCAGCAGCGCGAGGATCACACCGAGTTCGATCACCAGGTTGGTGGAGGCGATCTCGAAGGCCATCGCTGCGGTGAAGTCCGCCCCCTTGCGGAAGAGCGAGCGGGCCAGCGCCACCGCGGCGTACGAGCAGGAGGAGGACGCGGCGCCGAGCAGCGAGGTGACCGCCAGGGTGCGCGGCCGGGCGTCACCCATCAGCCGGACGACGGTGGACTTGCGCACCACCGCCTGGACGACCGCGGAGAGCAGGAAGCCCAGGACGAGCGCCCAGGTGATCTCCCAGGTCATCGAGACGGTGATGGAGAGGGCATGTCGGATCGCGTCCATGGGTTGTCGGCCTCCGCCTTCCTCGGGTGGGTGAGCGACGCCGACAACGCTATACCCCCAGGGGGTATTCCGACCGCTTTCCGATCAGTGGGGCGGGGCGGTGTCCGCACCCCGCCCCACTGTGCCGGTCGGTCCCCCGGGTTCGGCGGCGACGCGGCCGTGCGCAGCGGACCACCCGTCCGGACCTGCGGGCGGAGCCGCCGGGCGCCGTCAGACCGCCGCCGCGGCCGCCTTCTGCCGCCCGACCTCGCGCACCCGCTCGCCGAGCCGGCGCACCACGCGGCTGGTCGACTGCGCGGCCACGTTGCGCCGCAGGCCGTCGAAGTGCTCGTCGCCGCGCGCGGTGGACAGGGTGGTGTAGTCGTCCAGGAACGCGTGCCAGGTGTTGGCGGCCGCCTCCACGTGCCCGAGTTCCCACTGGCGGGACGCCAGGACCCCGTTGGCGTGCAGCCGGCCCTGGCGTTCGTTGGCCGGGCGGACCCGGTTGGACTGGTGCATCGCCTGGATCGAGCCCGGCAGGTCGCCGAGCGCGTAGAGGACGCTGCTGACGTGGAAGTGGTAGGCCGCCCAGTCGTAGCCGCCGACCGCGTCGTTGCGCCCGTCGGCCTTGGCGAGGGCGGCCTCGGTCTGGCCCAGCCGGGCGAAGGCGAGGCGCTGGTCGTGCACCAGGGCGGCACCGTGCGCCTGCTGGCCGCGCAGGAAGGCGGTCAGCCGGGGGCCGGCCGCGGGGGCGCACTCGGCGGCGGCGTCCGCGTACTCCAGGGCGCGCGGGCCGTAGCCCAGGTTGGCGGCCTGCAGCGCCATGCCGCGCAGGGTGCGGCAGTAGGTCACGTGGTCCTGCCCGTCCTGGGCCAGGGTGAGCGCCTCGGTGAAGTACTGCTGGCCCAGGCCGTGCGCACGTTCGTACATCGCCATCCAGCCGGTCAGGTACACCAGGTCGGAGGCGGCGGCCAGCATCGCCTTCTTCACCTGCGGCGTGCCGTCGGCGCTCAGCCACGGCATCACGGTGTTGGCCAGGAAGGCGGCACTCATCGGGCGGGCGTGGCCGCCGCCGAGCTCGTCCAGGATCGCGGCTATCCGCTCGGTCATCGCCCGCACGGTCTCGACCTCGCTCTCCCCGACCCGCACCGTGCGCCCGGCGCGCACCTCCTCCCGCGCGCTGTCCAGCCGGTGGGCGAGCTCGGTGTAGCCCGGCACCAGCATCGCGGCGGAGTAGAGCCCGGCGGCCAGCATGGTGCGCCGGGACGGGTCCATGTCGTCCCGGACCAGGTCGGACAGCCCGGCCAGGCCCGCCCGGGCGGAGCCGTCCACCCGGTGGGCCGGCGCCGTGCCGAAGCCGGCCTGCTGCGAGGTGACGGGTCGGCCGAGCCGCCGGGCGAAGGCCTCGGCGATCACCGGCCGGACCGCCGCGCGCGGGCGCACGCCCTTCAGCCAGTGCGAGACCGCGGAGTGGTCGTAGGTCAGTTCCAGGCCGGTCTCCCGGCCGATCCGGTTGACCGCCCGGGCCAGTTGGTCGTTGCCCCAGCGGGCCTGGGTCAGCAGGGCGGCGAGTTCTCTGTTCGGCGTGCGTGCCATGGCTCCCCCGTGATTCACGTCATTCACGACTCAGTCCAGCATGGACCGTTCTCATCGTCGGCGTAAGTCGATTGACTGTGTATCAGTCGTGGGGGAGGCGCGTGCACGTCGGCCTCCTCCTGATCGCCGAGGAGATGCCGAGATGGAGCGCGAGTACCGTCCCGAGCGGGACGAATTCCACGTCACCGCCGGTGCGGGGGCCGTGCGCGGCGCCCGCGACCGGGTGGTCGCCGTGGCCGAACGCTGGCGGTTGCCGCTCTCCAGGGACGCGCTGGAGGACCTGCGGCTGTGTACCAGCGAGGTGGTCGCCAATGCGCTCGAACACGCGGGCGGCCAGTGCGAGGTGACCGTGAGCTGGGGCGGTCGGCGACTCCTGGTGGAAGTCGCCGACCGCTCCCCCCGCGCACCGGTGCCGCTCGCGGCGGGTGACGAACTCCCGTTCGGGCGTGGCCTGGTGCTGGTGGCCGCACTGGCCGGCAGCTGGGGCTGGCGACCGACCGCGACCGGCAAGGTCGTGCACTTCGGGATCGTGGTGGACCCGGTGGTCGCGGGGGCGACCGGGTCGGCGCGACCGGGTGCGGTGACCGTCCGCCGGTGAGTCCGGCGGGCCCCGACCGTCCGGCCCCCAGCAGTCGGGCCTCC